>SKID01000204.1 GCA_007116605.1 Tissierellia bacterium | reverse complement strand
CAATTTGGTCAAATGTACCCATATAATCTAATCTCTGAAATACTAGTTGTCCAGGCTTATTGATATCTTTTAACATCAACTGATTATAGTCATCGTTTATTTTGTGTCGTTTCCCGTTTAAAGCACCTTTAAACTCTTTTGAAAAGGCTATTCTTTGCTTTTTATGGGTTAGACCATTTCTTTGGAGTACATTATAAATTCCTGATTCACCTACTTGAAAGCCCTCCGCTTGCAAATCATAATAGATCCGTTTCGGTCCATCTTTTGGATACTTGGCAACATAAGCTAAAATTTCTCTTTCAATTGCTTTAGAAACACGATTAGGCATTTCGGGTTTTTTGGGTTCTTTTGTTCGCAACCCTGCCATACCTTTTAGTTCATAGGCTTTTTTCCAATTGTAATAGGTAGTTCTTGAGATTCCAAACAAATGGCAGGTTGATTGAACATTGCCTGTTTTCATGCCATGCTTGATGATTCTATGTTTAGTGTGCTCATTAAACAATGTTGTCCTCATCTATCAATCACCCCACTTTGTGAATAATTTGTCTAATAATATCATACCATAAATTAAGAAAATTTAAATATACAATAGAAGAATATCTTTGAATATGCTATAATATATTTTGACACAAAATAGACAATATATTTTAAGAAGGTGAACTCATGGATTCTACAAATCTCATTAAAGCTCAAAACCGTATTATCGTTAAATTGCTGTGGGTTGTTACTATTCTGGCTTTTGCTAATAATGCTTTGACTGTTCGAGATCCCATTGCTGGTGGACTCATTGTGATTTTTATTGGAGGATTTGCTCTTGGCATGTCTTATCTGGTTTATACAAATAAAATGATTCAACAATCTAAATATTTAGCAGTGGCGGGGATGTTTTTAGCTTCATTCATATTCATTCAATTTACCCCTGGTATTCTTTCTTACTTTACTATATATATCTGTTTATTTATTCTATCCATTTACCATGATCGACAAGTCATCCTTGTTTCAGGTATATTGGCCTTTTTATTGTCTTCATATTCATTTATTTTCCATCGTAATATGATTTTTCATCCTCGTTATGATAGTTTTTTATCCATGATTTCAATTAATTTCTTTATTATATTAGCCTGTTGCTTGTTGGTGCTTCAAATTAAATTTGGCTCTAGACTTTATAGAGATTAATATTCTCAACTAAAAAAACTAATGGGCTTATCTATACGCTCATTAGTTTTTTAATGGGTGAAATTGTATCAACTGGAGTCTTGACTTCATTTGCCCTTCTAAAGACATCTGAAACCAAGACTTCTGTTGATTTTTAATGACCTATTGCAATCCTGCTTTCATCACTTCTATATAAAGATCTAATTTTTTCATAATTTCATCAAAATTGTCTTTACTGATTTCACATGCCATATCTTTTAATAACTCATTGAACTGTCTAATCATGAAAGTAAAATAGGCTATAGTAAAATCAATGGGGATATCCCTTCTTATATTTCCTTTTTCTATGTTACGAATAATGATTTCTTTAAAGAATTCTTGGGTTCCATGACTTATAATTGTACTGGTCTTATCCTTAAGTATTTGATTATTCTCATAAGCTACTTGTATCGCAAAAGCGCTGTAAAGAGGATATTCAACTGCAAACTGTATGCTTGCTTTCATTTGTATTTTCAAAAGTTCAAAAATATTGTCACTTTTTAAATCTTTTGCATTATAAGCTATTCTTGAAATGAATTTTTTCTTTTCTTCTAATACATAAGTTATCAGCTCTAAATACAACTTTTCTTTGCTAGAAAAATAGTGATAAAAAGTCCCTTTACTACTTTGTGATATAGCAATGATTTGATTGACCGACGCTTGGTCATAGGGTTTCTCTCCAAACTCTTTTAATGCTGCATCCATAATCTGGTCTTTCATAAAATCTCCTTTTAGTTTAGGAACTGTGTGATGTGCTCTCTTAACAATGAATACTTTGTAGCGCCTGTAGCGTGGCCATATGGAATGATGGTCATGTCTTTTTCCTTGTAGTGCTTGCTTTGCAATGCCATGACAACAATTTGATCATCACTAGCCATCAAAGGAAATATGTTTTCATCTTCCTTTCTAGAGAAATCTTGATCAAAATTTAATGCTGCATTAACTTGCCTTGCATTTTCTTTCCCTAATTCTGACATCACTTTTGTATAGGCTGATTCTACCAAAGCATTTCCCATAAAGGGTCCTGCAAGCATAGGGCAATATACATCTGCACCTCCGAAATAAGTATAATGTAAATTCGTCACAAATCCACCTAAACTTGTGCCACACAAAATCACACGGGGAGATCCTTTTTGCTTCAAGTTAACCACTAGTTTTTCCATGATCAATGCAGAAGTTGCTACCATTAGGGTATAGTTTGACAAACTAGCAATACTGTCCATAAACTCTTTATTATTATGGTTAAATAATGCTTGTATTGCAATGAGGTTTGCTGGTATGGTCTCTTTTTCTCTGCCAAGAATTCTTTTAAAACTATAGTCATAAGATCCCTCTGCAGCACCGTGATGATAAATAATGACGGGATGTTCATCACCTATCCACTTTTCAACAGCGATACCACCTTCATAAGTTTTATCATCATACGTTGCATCAATCTTGTAAAATCCTTCACCTTCAATTTGGAAAATACTTAACTCTATTTTGTCCAAATACTCAGACAAGTGTTGACTAACTACACTTTCTGAAAAGTATTTTTTCTTAACCGCTTTACCTGCTATTGCCATACTTGTTTTATCAATCCATTTGTGAATACTCATGATAACCTCCTGTAGACCATTAGGTCTAGACTATATAGTCTATGATACTGCATCTTATTTTATTTGTCAATAGGTTTATGTTTTTTTAATTTTTTATCCTAAATGCGAATCAAAGAGGCAACAAAATCTCTTCAAAATACGTCAAATTAATATTGTCACCTATTTGGATTGCATTATATAATGAGAAGTTGATCGTACCGGTTGCTATCTTGATTGTAATCTTAAGAGTAAAAAACTAGAAAGGAGCACTCCATTGAATAAAAAACGATTACTTATTCCAATGATCATTCTTACACTGACTATATTATGGATTCGTCCACAAGTTGTGAGACATTTCAACTATGTAGCTGACTTAGAGT
>SKID01000042.1 GCA_007116605.1 Tissierellia bacterium | reverse complement strand
CATTTATTGGTCCTAGTGGATGTGGTAAATCAACATTTATACGTGTACTGAATAGAATGAATGACTTGATTGAAGATACAAAAGTTAAAGGAACAGTATTATTAGATGGGATTAATATTTACCAATCAGTCGATGTGATTAGTCTTAGGAAAAGAGTGGGGATGGTTTTTCAAAAACCAAATCCTTTTCCAATGACGATTTATGATAACATCGTTTATGGTCCCAGAATACATGGCATAAAAAACAAGGGAGAATTAGATGAAATAGTAGAAACCAGTTTAAAAAGAGCTGCTTTATGGGACGAGGTAAAGGATCGACTTAAAAAGAATGCATTAGGTTTATCTGGTGGTCAACAACAGCGCTTATGTATAGCAAGAGCACTAGCTGTTAATCCTGATGTGTTATTGATGGATGAGCCAACTTCAGCCCTTGACCCAATTGCAACTGGAAAAATCGAGGATCTTGTGCTAGAATTAAAAAAGGAGTATACCATCGTCATCGTGACTCACTCTATGCAACAAGCCGCAAGAATTTCAGATAAAACTGCCTTTTTCCTAATGGGTCAAATGTTAGAATATGATGATACTCAGAAGATTTTTTCTAATCCTAAAAATAAAAAAACCGAAGATTACGTTACTGGACGTTTCGGATGATGGAGGAGCCTATGCGTCAAAACTACACTGAACAACTAATGGATTTAAACCAAGATATTCTAAACTTAGGAGCTATGGCCGAGAAAATTTTAGATATGTCGATTAAGGCACTGTTAGAGAAGGATGAAGCATTAGCTCAAGAAGTTATTTCTTTTGAAAATGAGATTGACAAGGTTGAACTAGAATTAGAGGCTAAAGCCATCCGTTTGATTGCTTTGCAACAGCCAATGGCAAAAGATCTGAGACGAATCATTGGTATCATTAAAATGATTAATGATTTAGAAAGAGTTGGGGATTTAAGTGAAAACATTGCAGAAATTGTGATAAAAATAGGTAAAGATAAGTTTGTCAAACCTTTGGTTGATATTCCTAAAATGGCCGAAATTACAAAAAAAATGATTCGCTTGTCCTTAGACTGTTATGTCAAAGAAGATGTAGCATTGGCAAAAGAAGTCTTTGATATGGATGATGTGGTTGATGATTTATATAAAGAAATCTATACTGAATTATTGAATTTATTCAGTAAGGATGTTTCAATCATGGATCAGGTAGTGGATTTACTGTTTATTGGACGATACTTAGAAAGAGTTGCGGATCATGCTACCAATATATGTGAACATGTTAACTATATTGTGACTGGTGAACAATCCTTTTGATTAATAATTGACCTTTTTTGCAATTTGTGAGAAAATGAAAAAAACAGCAAAAGAGGGAATGCTATGCCAGGATACAATCGTTTTGAGATTCATATCAGTGGTAAAAAGTACCAATTGCAGACCAATGAGACTCAAGAGCATATCAAAAAGATCGAATCTATCATTAATAACAAAATTAATGAGTTTAAAACAACTGACAAAAAATTTGATAATTATTCATCATTAATTTTTACAACCTTTGTGATAACCGATAAATACTTGAAAGCCATTCAGCAATTAGAGACAGAGAAAAAAATCAATGAAAATGGCATTCGATTGACTGATTATAAAGCACTAAAAGATGAGTTCCATCAAACTAAGCAAGAACTAGAACATACTATTTCTGAAAAAGACCAGTATTTACAAGAGCTAATCCAAAAAAATAGCGAAATGTCTATTTTGAAAAATAGATTAGCCCTTTTGGAAAAACAAGTGAAAGAAATGCAAGATGAAATTACCATTCTTGAAGAGGTGAATCAAGAATTGGAAAATGACCATCATAAATAAAAGAATGAATAGACTGATGATAATGTCATCAGTTTGTTTTTGTGGGAGCAAATATGAGAAAATTAGAAATTCTATCCCCTGCAGGGAACGAAGAAGCCTTTATAGCTGCTATTAAAGCAGGAACAGATGCCATTTATCTAGGAGGACAAAAATTTAATGCCCGACAAAATGCAGATAATTTTACAGAAGAGACTTTAAAAAGGCTTATTAAATTTGCCCATTTATCCAATGTAAAGGTTTATGTAACCGTCAATACCCTTTACAAGCAAGAAGAGTTAGACGAGGTATTGCAATATATCCAATCTTTATGTGAAATGCATGCAGATGCCATCATTCTGCAAGATATTGGTCTATTGTGGCTACTCAACCAATTTGATTTACCTATAGAAAAACATGCAAGTACTCAAATGGCCGTGAGCAACTTATGGGGAATTCAATTGATAGAAGATTATGGCATCAGTAAAGTTGTTTTGCCTAGAGAAACGCCATTGTCTGTTATTCAAGAGATGAAAAACCATACAAAAGTTGTATTAGAGACATTTATACATGGAGCCTTATGCGGTGCGTATTCAGGACAGTGTTATATCAGTTCATTCTTTGGTGGTCGCAGTGGCAATCGAGGACAATGCGCACAAACTTGTCGATTGTCTTTTGAAGTCATAGATAAATTAACAGGAGAAAAAATTCATAATCAACCACTATACCCCCTAAGTTTAAAAGAACTTAAAGTAGGTGATCAAATTCAAAGCCTGATTGATGCTGGAGTTTCATCTTTTAAAATAGAAGGGCGCATGAGAAAACCAGAGTATGTGGATCGGGTAGTGAGATATTATAGAAGTCTTTTAAATAATACCCCCAATATAGAATTGGAAAAACAAGCAGAAGCTACCTTTAATAGAGGATTTACAAAAGGCATCACATTGGGTGATTTCGGACAGAAACTAATGTCAGCCGATAATCCTAAACATAGAGGAGTTCCTTTAGGATATATTAGACAAGTACAAGACAAATATGTCAGTATAAAACTAGAAAATGACTTGGCTGTGGGAGATGGGATAGCCATAGGCAATGGGAAAAAGGGATTTCAATTAGAGTACATGATGGATTCTTGGGGTAGAAAAAGAATCAATTCTGCTTCAAAAGGTGAAATGGTGATGATCCCTAAAAACCAAGGAATCAAAAAGAACGATTGGCTATACAAGACCCATGACAGTCACTTAGAAAAAGAAGTAAAACACCTAATTAATAGTGACGAAATTTATTATAAAAGACCCATTACCTTTCAATTGTTTGGAGAAGTTG
>SKID01000046.1 GCA_007116605.1 Tissierellia bacterium | reverse complement strand
GAGAATATATTTATTATTGCAGCATTTAGTGCCTCTAAAGGTTTTACAATGTATGGATTAAGAAATGGTGCAGCTATTGGGATATCATCGTCCCAGGCTATTGTGAACGAGTTTTTTGCTGCGTGTGTTCACTCAGGACGTGCCAACTGGTCTAATGGGACAAGGGGTGCCATGTCTGCAGTAGCTAAAATATTATCTGATGACCTATTATATAAAGAATATGTCAATGAAAAAGATTTTTATAAAACCATGTTAAGAAACAGAGCTAAAGCTTTCGTAGAAGAAGCTGAAAAAGTAGGTCTTGAATTAGTGCCTTATAGAGATGGTTTTTTTGTAAGTATCCCTTGTGATAATCCATTTGAAGCAAGTCAGAGATTAACTGAAGAACATCTTTATGTAGTACCTCTTGGAAAAGGTTTACGATTTGCAGTGTGTTCGGTTTCGGAAGAAAAGTGTCGTAAAGCGCCAGCGTTAATTAAAAAAGCTTTAGAATAATTTAAAACTTAGTGGATTCAATAATAAAACCATCCACATAGATGGTAATAATGGTTTAATTTTGATGTGAGAGTCTCCAAAGCTTAGATAATCAATCCAAGCTTTGGGAGACTTTTTTAGTTTTAAAAAGTGGTGTTATAGAGCGCACATCTTTCCGCGATAAATAGACAAAACAAAAGAAAATGTCATTGAATCATGAACAAAAATAAGGTATGATATAGGTAAGAAAATATGTAGGAGGACCTCCATGAGCGAAAAAATGGACGCATTAGTGAAAAAATATCCAAAAGAAGGTTTGTGGCTTGAGAAAGTTGAAAAACCTAAATTGAAATATGGTGAAGTGATGATTAAAATTCGCAAGACTTCCATTTGTGGAACGGACATACATATTTATAACTGGGATCAGTGGTCGCAACAAACAATACCTGTTCCTATGACAATTGGACATGAGTTCGTTGGTGAAATTGTTGAGTTGGGTCAAGGGGTTGTTGATTTAAAAGTTGGTGACATCGTATCTGGAGAAGGACATATCGTGTGTGGTAAATGCCGAAATTGTTTAGCGGGACGGAGACATTTATGCCGCAATACATTAGGTGTGGGTGTCAATCGAGAGGGTATTTTTTCTGAATATGTGGCTTTACCTGCCTCTAATATTTGGTTGCCATTGGGGAACATAGAAGATGATTTGCTTAGTATTTTTGATCCATTAGGAAATGCTGTACATACAGCCTTGTCTTTTGATGTGCTTGGTGAGGACGTGCTCATTACAGGAGCAGGACCTATTGGTGCGATGGCTGCTGCAGTAGCAAAACATGCAGGGGCAAGATTTGTGGTTGTGACAGATGTCAATCCATATCGTCTGGATTTAGCCAAAAAAATGGGTGCTGATCGAGTTGTCAATGTGGCAAAAGAGAATTTGATAGATGTGGTTAAAGAACTGGATATGAAAGAAGGTTTTGATGTAGGTCTAGAAATGTCTGGAAATGGAAGTGCTTTTAATGATATGATTTCACTCATGATTCATGGAGGCAAAATTGCAATGCTAGGCATTCAAGGAGAAAATACTTGCATTGATTGGAACAAAGTGGTATTTAGTAGTTTGCAGATAAAAGGAATCTACGGGCGAGAGATGTATGAAACTTGGTATAAAATGAATGCGATGCTTCAATCAGGATTAGATATAAGACCAGTCATTACCCATCATTTTCATTATACGGATTTTATTGAAGCATTTGAGCTAATGAAGAGTGGTGATACTGGAAAAGTAATTTTAGAGTGGAGTTAGGAGGATACGATGTACAAAAATCATAAAGAGATGTTTCAAGAGCAATTAGAAGAGATCAAATCAAGCGGATTGTGGAAAAACGAAAGGATTATTGTTTCCCCTCAAAGCAATAAAATAGACACCACACAAAACCAAAAAGTTCTCAACATGTGCGCCAATAACTATTTAGGTCTTTCAAATCATGAAAGGGTTAAACAAGCAGCTAGAAACAGTTATGATACATGGGGGTATGGACTTTCTTCTGTACGATTTATTTGTGGAACTCAATCAGTACACAAAATGCTTGAGGAAAAATTGACACAATTTTTAGAGACAGAAGATACGATTCTCTACTCTTCGTGCTATGATGCTAATGGAGGCTTGTTTGAAACCATTACCAATGAAGAGGATGCCATTATTAGCGACGAACTTAATCATGCTAGTATTATAGATGGTGTTCGATTAAGTAAAGCGAAAAGATATCGTTACAAAAACAACAATATGGAAGATTTAGAAATCCAGTTAAAAAAAGCAGATGCAGAAGGTGCCCGCATTAAGATTATCGCTACAGATGGTGTGTTTTCTATGGATGGGATCATTGCTAATCTAAAAGGCATTTGTGACTTAGCAGATCAATATAATGCTTTGGTTATGGTTGATGATAGTCATGCAGTTGGATTTGTCGGTCCGAAAGGTAAAGGGACTCATGAATATCATTCGGTGATGGATCGAGTGGATATTATCACAGGGACATTAGGAAAAGCCTTAGGTGGCGCAAGTGGTGGCTATACCAGTGGTAAAAAAGAGATTATTGAATTGCTAAGACAAAGATCAAGACCATATTTATTTTCCAACACTTTAGCTCCAGCAATTGCAACAGCTTCCATCGAAGTATTAGATTTATTGACAGAGAGCACAGAATACCGAGATCGTTTAGAAGCAAACACCACATACTTTAGAAAAGAAATGACTGCTCTTGGTTTTGATATTATCGATGGTGTTCATCCCATAGTACCTGTCATGTTAGGAGATGCTGTTTTATCACAAAAAATGTCTGAAATGTTGTTAGACAAAGGAGTTTATGTTATCGGATTTTATTATCCTGTCGTACCAAAAGGAAAAGCTAGAATTAGAACACAAATTTCCGCAGCTCACAGTAAAGAAGATTTAGACTTAGCAATTAATGCGTTTAGAGAAGTTAAAGAAACTTTAGGTATATGATAAGGATCACATTTCACAACTGATAATGGATAAAGGCAAGGTGAGAAAATTTTTCAACCTTGCTTTTTTGTATAGCTTAAGATACTAGAAATGATTGAATATCAGTAGTCAAACATAGAAAGATTAGAAAAGCATTGACTTAAACATTCAAATATTGTAATATAATAATTAATAAATT
>SKID01000128.1 GCA_007116605.1 Tissierellia bacterium | reverse complement strand
AGAAAATGTGAAAATTGTGGTTCCTTTAACAGGTAGTGGTCTAAAGAAGGCTTAGCATCATTAAGAAAAGCCCATGGTTTAGCAACAAAAAAACCCTTTAGAAGGGTTTTTTTGTCGTGAGTCATCACTCCATATTTTGCAATTGATAGGCCATTCTGGCAGATAATAGCCGAAAAACAATCACACTGATGACGAGGCAAATAATCACTAATAAGGGCACTTGTATGGCTAACCCAATACCTAAACGAATGAGCATGAAAGTAAGAGCTCCTAAGCCCACTACAATTCCACCACCAATAAGCATTGAAAAAACAACGTTCATATTTTGTTTGACAGCGCGCTGAGGGTTATCCCAATTTAATAACGGGCGATTAATATCGACTAATAAACCGATGAGGATTAAAGGAACTGAACCCAATAAACCCAAAACAGCAGATAACAATAACCTGCCAATACCAACAGGTAAATAGAAGCCAAAACCAACAGACACTAAGAGGATGGTGATCAGTTGTAATAAAAGGGGTGATAAACTTCTCCCAATGATTTGATCTTTAGTAGATACAGGGATGATTCTTGTTATATAAAAAGTATTTCCCTCTCTCGAGAAGGTGGTAGGTGCTGTGGGATTGAGTGCAGCAAAAGCCACATAACCTCCTGCCAATCCTAAAGTGAAAAGGTCGATATTAGCATAGTAAAGGTCGATAATCATTTCCATTTCAGAAGACAAGCCAGTGAGCATAGGCATAACAAGAAAAACAAAAGGAATAATCACTACAATACTCACACAATTAAACATGTATATTGGTGTTTTTATTAATGTGATCAAATCAACTTTAAAGATGGCCATAAAACTTTTAGAGACTTTTCCCGAAGCTTTATCAAAAGCAGCCTCAGACATCGCCTTCTTCTTTGATTGGATTTCATGCCCACCAATAATGCCACCGAGATACATTTTTTCACTAAAGACAATCATGGCGATAAAAGCCACTAGGCTTGTTCCTAAGACGCCTAACAAATATAACCAGCTGGAAGCATCTTGCAGGTATAGACTAAGAGAAGCCCAACCAGAAAATGGCAACCACCGAACCAAGCCGTCTAATAAGGCACGATTGTTCATAAACAGCTCTGCCAAGAAAGCTTCCTCTTCTCCAGGTGTAATGCCTAACATGCTTCTTTGCACCAAGACTTGTAAGCCTAAAAAGAAAACCATAAATAAAATCATGGAAACAGCACGAATTAAATCTTTTTTGCCACCGAAGTTGGTAAATCGCATAATCAAAATGATGACCATTGAGGCAATGGACAAAGGAATAATGGGTAATGCCAAAAAGATTAAAAAAGACTTTAAATAATAGACAAAACTAGAACCTACAAGAGAAGCATTGACTACGATAATGGGTGCAAGAAACAATCCAGTAAAGATGTACTGGTAAAACAACAAGGCGATAAATTTTGACACGACAATATTTCGTCCCTTTACAGGTAAGGGGAGGAGCATATCAGTATCTCTAGAAAAATAGTAATAGGACAACACATAAGTTAAGCCTAAAATAAACATCAATAAAGTGGCACCATAATGAGCAAGGGCCATAAAATAAGAGGTTTGGTTAATCATTAATAATGACATGCCCATTTGTCGTATAAAGCGAGTATATAGTAGATAAACAGGCAATAGGGCAACCACCAATACGACAAATAGACCTAGCTTTGCAGCTTCCTTCTTGTTATTTAAATGTTTGGGATTAAGGCTATGTAGACTAAAGTTATTCACTAAACTGGCTTTAGTAAGAATGAATAGTTCCCTCATGACTCGGTCACCTCTAAGAAAATTTTCTCTAAAGATTCTTCCCGTCCTGCTTTTGCCTTTAACTCTTCCATTGTACCTTGGGCAATCAACTGACCCTTATTAATGATACTTATCCGGTCACAAATTTTTTCGGCTACTTCTAATACATGGGTTGAGAAAAATACAGATTTACCTCTTTGGCACATATCCTTCATGACTTCTTTAATATTGTAAGCAGATTTTGGATCTAAGCCAACCATAGGTTCATCAAGGATAAAGATATCAGGGTCATGAATGAGAGAACCCGTTAAAGTAATCTTCTGCTTCATCCCATGGGAATAGGAATTAATTAAATCATTAGCAGCCGATTCTAAACTAAAAAGATTCAAGTAATACTGAATGCGTTGCTTACGGTCTTCTTTGGAAACCTTATATACATCGGCCATAAAATTAAGGTATTCAATCCCTTTTAATTTATCATATATTTTAGGATTATCAGGCACAAATCCAATCTTTGATTTAGCCCCAATGGGGTCCTGCAATGTGTTGTAACCATTAATCCAGACTTGACCACTATCTTGCTTTAATAGTCCAACAATCATTTTAATGGTAGTGGTTTTTCCAGCGCCATTGGGTCCAAGAAAACCATAAATTTCCCCAGGCTTGACTTCAAATGAAACATTATCAACAGCTTTTACCTTTCCTTTGGCATAAGATTTAGAAAGATTTTCAATTTTGAGCATGAGTGACCTCCAATATCACCTGATGACAGGCGAAAGATTTAATAGATTAACATGGGAATAGGATAGGGTTTAGATGACGGCTGATACATCATCTAAACCACAAAAATAGGAATAATTCATTAATAATGTGAGTTATGGTCTAATGAAACCAACTAAATCCTCCAACAAGGGAACATAAACCGTATTTTTAATAAAATACTCATCAGGCTTTGAGGGTCCCTCTCCAGGCATCAACAGATGATTGAGAGAAGGATAAGACTTGAAGTTAAAATTCGGTTTTTCAGCCAAGGCATCATAGGCTACTTCATATTCAAAAGTAGGTGCTTGATAATCTCTTTCTCCATGGAGGACAAGCACAGGACGCTCCATTAATTTGGCGGTTTCAATGGGATTGTATTGGGCAAGGTCCTTCCAATATTCTCTTGGAGCTCCGATAACCAGTTCACCTTCAGCTATGGACTCAGGATTTTTTGCTCTTTCAACTAAAGCAATCATTTCATTGAGAGAAGCCTCTTCCTCTTCAGATAGGGAGCCATCTAATGTATATAAATATTCAACTTGATAGGGAATGATATCTAATAAGCTCGTATAAATCCCTGCAGCAAAAATAAAACCTTTTGCATCAGGTGTCACTT
>SKID01000263.1 GCA_007116605.1 Tissierellia bacterium | reverse complement strand
TAGGATATAATGATTGATTTTAACGATAGAACACAAGAAAGCGTAGTCTGGATTAAGACTACGCTTTCTTGTGTTCTATTTCAAATTAACTAATGTATTAGATAAAGCGTTGATACTCTCAGTTAAACTGTTGAGTTTGGACTCAACTCGCACTAATAAGTAAGCAGAGACCACCATTGGAAAACCTACATTAGCCATTTGGTCTATAAGGGTATCCATGGTTAAGCCTCGAAAATGGGCGTAATCTCAGTAGATACAATTTCCGCTTTAGCAACTGTTGCTAATGCACCACCAGTTGTTGAAAAAATATCGTTAGATATCATTGAATCCATCACTGCTTTTACTTCAGATTCTGTTAGATCTTCTTTTGGATCATCAATAGTATATTTAGCAAGACGATTTAACTCGTTTCTAAAACTCATTTCTAATTTCTTCATGGGTATAACCTCCTTTCTTCATCATGTTTGACATGATTATTCTTCGATCAATTCAAATTCCTGAGTTCTTCTAACAACGTTGATAGGATGCTGTTGTAATGAAGCTAAGGCTCCGCTAACCTGGTAAAGCTTTTCTGAATCAATATCGGGCTTTACTCGGTTAAACACTTTGCTTTTTGTGACTAAATTGCCATCCTCATCCACACCTGTGTTAAAAACAAGAGTGACTTTTCCATTGGTTTCTGTTGCGATGATTGCCATGATGTTCACCTCCTTTCACTATCTATATGCGAAAAGAGGATAAAGTTTACCAATGACGTCAGTTAATTTAATAGGTTGTCTATATAAACTAAAGAATAATTGGCATATATTTACGAAAAGAATGAGATTGCTTGAGTAAATATTAAAGAGTCAAAAAGACAGGAGTGTCTCTTTATGCGAACTCAAGTTCGGTGTCACACTAAAATTTACTCTGGCTATTGTGAAGGCATTGTAAATAGTCTAAAATGTAATCAACAGGTTTCTACAGAATTGATTACACATCGAAGTTGTAATTTCAGAATTGTTAGTCCATGAATCGTAGGTGTAAGTTGAAAGTCATATCGATAAGAGGTGTTTATGTTTAGAAAGATGAGAAGAAGTGAGCAAGTATTGAGCCATACTGAAAACATGGAAATTATCAATAGAGGAAGTCATGGTGTCTTGTCATGTTATGGAGAGGATGGTTATCCATACGGAATCCCAATGAATTATGTATATGTTGACGGAATCATTTATTTTCATTCAGCAAAAGAAGGCCATAAAATGGATGCTCTTTTGAAAAATAATCGAGTTTCATTTACTATTGTTGATCAGGATAAAATTGTCAGTAGCGAATTCACAAGTTATTTTCGCAGTGTGATTGCTTTTGGAAAAACAAAAGTGGTCGAAGGCGAGGATTGGAATAAAGGGATGTGGTCATTAGTTGAGAAATATTCTGCCCATGAGCCTTTAGACATGAAACAAAAAGAAGTCAATCATTGTAACCGATCCAACATCATTGCCATGGAAGTTGAGCATCTAACAGGTAAAGAAGCAAAAGAATTAGTGCAAGAAAAAAGAGATCGACAAAGATAGAAGAGGGAAATAGCAATGAAAAGTGTGTTAGTTACAGGTGGAGCAGGTTTTATAGGCAGTCATTTCCTGAAAATGATGACCCATCATTATCCACATTACTACTTTGTTAACTTGGATCTCTTAACTTATGCAGGTAGTTTAAAGAACATTCGAGAGCTAGAGAATTTATCAAACTATTTGTTTGTTCATGGAGATATCGGTGACAAAGAATTGGTTGATAAAATGTTTGAGAAAGAAAATTTTGACTGGGTCATTAATTTTGCGGCTGAATCTCATGTAGATCGTAGCATCCAAAATCCTCGGTCCTTTTTAGAAACGAATGTTTTGGGAACGCAAGTATTGCTTGACGTAGCCAAAAAATATTGGCAGATCGATCATAATGACAAGCAAAGTCATCTTTACAGGCCAGGAGTTGTTTTTTTACAGATATCAACCGATGAAGTCTATGGATCTCTTAAAGAATCCGGAACATTTGATGAAGAATCTCCATTATTACCCAATAGTCCTTATGCAGCTTCTAAAGCGAGTAGTGATCTGATTGTGAGGTCTTATTATAAAACATATGGATTACCTATCTTGATAACAAGATGTAGTAATAATTATGGTCCAAATCAGCATTTGGAGAAGTTTATTCCTGTGGTGATCACACAGGCCATGAAGGATCAGAAGATTCCTATTTATGGTGATGGACAGCAGATACGGGATTGGATATACGTCAAAGACCATTGCCATGCTTTGGATAGTGTTCTTCACCAGGGCATGGTTGGTGAAGTCTATAATATTAGTGCTAATCAAGAACTGAAAAATATTAAGTTAGCCGAGAAGATTCTAGACTATTTAGGTAAACCTAGAGATTTAATTAATTATGTCACAGATCGATTGGGACATGATTACCGTTATAGCATGTCACACCAGAAAATAAGTCAATCTTTAGGTTGGCAATCAAAATGTCATTTTGAACAAGGGTTAAAAGAGACAATTAATTGGTATATAGGCGAAATACTGAACAGAGGTTATGATGAGAATTTTTAATTATGGAGAAAAAGAAACAACCTATCTTAAAAGCAGAGATCCTGTGTTAGGTCAATTCATTGACGAAGTTGGCATGTTACAGAGAAAAATCCATCCTGACTTATTTGAAGGACTAGTTCGAAGCATTATTGCTCAACAAATATCTAGTAAAGCGGCAAATACAGTATGGTCTAGATTGTTGGACTATGTAGGAGACTTGACACCAGAAAAATTAAGCAGCATACAGGTATCAGATATTCAAAAACAGGGGATGTCAATGAGAAAAGCGACTTATATTCACCATATAGCCAATATGGTGATGGAGGGTACCTTTGACCTAAATCGCCTCAAAACATTACCGGATGAAGACGTGAAAAAGACTTTAATTACACTACCAGGAATTGGTATATGGACAGCAGAAATGTTGATGATTTTTTCATTGGAACGTCAAGATATCTTGAGTTGGGATGACCTAGGTATACGAAGAGGAATGATGAGGTTATATGGAATGACGACCCTTGATCGGGATATCTTTGAGAAAAACAGAAAAAAGTATTCGCCTTATGGTAGTGTGGCCTCTTTATATCTTTGGGAAATAGCTAG
>SKID01000145.1 GCA_007116605.1 Tissierellia bacterium | reverse complement strand
TTTAGAGGGTATTACAGAGATTCTAATCGGGAAATAATAAAAGGTGGACGATACGACTCGTATTATGAAGATTATGGCAATATGATTCCTGCTATCGGTTTTTCTGTAGAAATAGACGAACTGATGCGGGTACTTTACGAAGGAGGTGAAATATAGTGGATTACTTAACGATAGCATTAGCGAAAGGTAGATTAGGCCAACAATCTGCTGAGTTATTTAAAGAAATTGGATTAGGAGAGACTTTAGATTTAAAATCGAGACAACTGGTATTTATAGATACAGCTAATCAATTGAAATTTATGTTGCTAAAGAATTCTGATGTCGTCACTTATGTAGACAATGGCGTTGCAGACATAGGTATTGTTGGGAGAGATATGGTAGAAGAAAACCAAACAAAAGTCTATCAACTACATCCACTACAATTTGGGCATTGTAAGATGTGTATTGCAGGTAAAAAAGGTGAGCGAGTTTACAAGAACAATACAGTTTTGCGAGTTGCCACTAAATTTACCGCTTCAGCTAAGAAGTTTTTCGATTCAAAAGAACAAGTAATAAAAATTATCAAACTCAACGGATCGGTAGAGTTAGCACCACAACTTGGACTTTCAGATGTGATTGTTGACATTGTTGAGACTGGAAATACACTCAAAGCCAATGGGTTAGAAGTATTGGAAACCATGTATGAAATTTATCCCATGTTGATTGCTAATCGAATCGCCTATAAGTTTAAAATGGCAGAAATTGATGGATTAATTAATCGAATCAAAATGCAGGAGGAAAACTCAAATGTTAAGAATTATTGAAACTAATGATCAGAAAGCTTTTTTAGAAGCTCTTAAAGAAAGAAGCGCTACTGATTTCAGTCATATAGAAAAATTAATCCGTCAAATTTTAAGTGATGTGAAAACTTTAGGTGATCGTGCAGTCTTGGAATATACAGAAAAGTTTGATCAAGTTTGCTTATCAACTTTAGAAGTCTCCCAAGATGAGTTGAAGGACGCTTATGAATCATTGGATAAAGATTTACTCAGTACAATCCAGAAAGCAAGTGACAACATAAGGAGCTATCATAAAAAATATATGAGAGAAAGTGATTGTTATAAGCCTAATGGTAAAGATATTATATTAGGACAGTTGATAAAACCAATAGAAAAAGTAGGAATTTATGTGCCAGGTGGCAAAGCAGCTTATCCTTCAACAGTGCTGATGAATGCAATTCCTGCTAAGTTAGCAGGTGTCAAAGAGTTGGTGATGGTCACGCCTCCTAATAAAGAAGGTAAGGTACAAAAAACCATACTAGCGGCAGCCTATATTGCTGGTGTGGATCGGGTATTTAAGGTAGGGGGAGCACAAGGGATTGGCGCATTAGCTTATGGAACAGAATCTATACCGAAAGTCTATAAAATTACTGGGCCTGGAAATATTTATGTCGCAGCAGCAAAAAAAATGGTTTCTGATTTTGTGGGTATTGATATGATAGCAGGACCCAGTGAAATATTAATTGTTTCGGATGAAATGGGTAATCCAGAATATATTGCTGCAGATTTAATTTCACAAGCAGAACACGATGAAATGGCGGCATCTATTTTAGTGACAGATTCTCCAAAAGTAGCACGAAAAGTCAACGAAGCAATAGAAGATATGGTCGCAAAAATGGATAGAAAGCAGATAATAAAGAAAGCTTTTAAAGATTACGGTGCCATTATCATGACAGAATCAGTGAATGAGTCTTTAGAAGTTGCAGATAAAATTGCGCCAGAACATTTAGAAATTATCACAAAAAATTGTTTTGAAGATTATAAGAAAATCAATAATGCAGGGGCGATATTTTTAGGACAATACAGTCCAGAACCTGTAGGAGATTATTTTGCAGGTCCCAACCACACTTTACCAACAAATGGAACAGCGAAATTTTATTCTCCATTAAGCGTAGATGATTTTATGAAGAAAACATCTTTAATCTATTACAGCCGTCAAGCTTTAGAAAAACATAAAGATGATATTATTAGATTCGCTGAAAATGAAGGATTAACAGGTCATGCAAATGCTATTAAAATACGATTTGAAGGAGAGCAAGATGATACCATTAAAACAAAGTGTTAGACAGTTGAAGCCTTATTTTGTTAATCAAATACCTTATACTGTAAAGCTTGATGCTAATGAAACTAAAAACTATCTATTAAATCAGGCTATTGACTTAAAAGATTTCCCCTTTCATATATATCCGGATAGTGATGCCATAGGACTCCGTGAAAAATTGGCAAATTATTATGGATGCCAAATTGATGAAATCATCGTAGGCAATGGCTCTAGTGACATGATTAACTTGGTGATTAATGGATTTTGTGAAAAAGAAGATAGTGTCCTAGGCTTCACCCCTTCATTTAGTATGTATGATATATACTGTCAATTTGCCCAAACGAAATATGTAACCATCAATAGCAATGAGGACTATTCTGTTTCTGTTGAAAAATTAATCGATAAAGCTAAAGAAATAAAACCCAAAGTGATTATCTTATGTAATCCTAATAATCCTACAGGATATTATATAGAAAAAGATGAAGTCATTAAAGTTTTAGACCAAATTAACGAGGCCATCATTATTTTAGACGAAGCTTATATTGACTTTGGTGGTGATTCTTGTGTGGATTTAATCAACACCTATCCAAACCTTATCGTGATGAGAACTTTATCAAAAGCATTTGGTTTAGCCTCTTTGAGAGTAGGCTGTCTCATTACAAATAAAGAAATGCAAAACCAACTTTGGGCAATAAAAGTACCCTATAACCTTAATGCAATATCTCAATGGATTGCAGAAAAAGCATTAGAGCAAGCAGATAAAGTAGAAGATTTTGTGGTTGGTGTTGCCACTGAACGAGAATTGCTGAGAACTCAGTTAGAGTTACTGGGGTTCAAAGTTTTTCCAAGTCGGGCAAATTTCTTATTTGTAGCTCACAATCATCAAGATTTATTTACTCAGCTCAATAACAGAGGGATACTGATTAGAAAAATTAAAACCGAGGATAAAGCTTATTATCGCATTTCTATCGGCGATGCCCAAGAAAATCAACAATTAATTAGAGCCTTGGAGGAAATACTATGAGAAGATCAAGTATGGAAAGAAAAACAAAAGAAACCCAAATAAAAGTATCTCTGAATTTGGATGGTAC
>SKID01000096.1 GCA_007116605.1 Tissierellia bacterium | reverse complement strand
TAAAAAACCAATTATGTTAATGTGTATCAAAGTTTCGGCCATAGCAACCTTTGCTTTTCTAATGGCTGTTCTTTTTAGAATAGTCGTTATTCAGTTTCATTATTTATTAGTACCCATTGTGACAATGCTTGGTTTTGGATCG
This sequence comes from Tissierellia bacterium, assembly GCA_007116605.1. Classification (GTDB taxonomy): domain Bacteria; phylum Bacillota; class Clostridia; order Tissierellales; family Dethiosulfatibacteraceae; genus 38-11. The sequence goes on along the minus strand of SKID01000096.1, from coordinate 11,665 downwards.
GGTGGGTTATTCATGCTTCCCGCATCGATGATTGCAGATACCATTGACTATGAAGAACAAGAAAAAGGATATCGTTCAGAAGGCATTTAATTTGGCGCATTAACATTTGGCTACAAGTTAGTTCAATCCATAGTGCTTCTAATCGTAGGGATATTATTGGATTTGATTCAGTTTGATGCAGCGTTAAGCTCTCAGACAACCTATACGTCGATTATGTTAGGTGTTATATTATGCATTGGGAGTTTAGTCGCTTTTTTATTAGCTTATATGGTGCTAAACAAATACGATTTAACCAAAGAAAAAGTTTCAGAAATACAGCTAAATATTAAAAACAGGAAAAAAGATTTAGAACAAGGAGTGTCAAAGCATGATCAAACCATTTGAATTTTTATTAACGACTAAAATAATTTATGGGGCAGACTCTTTAGAGCAAATCTATCAAGAAGTAAAAAGTTTAGGGTTAAGAAAAGTAATGATTATTACAGAGCCTAAACTGATTAGATTACAATTAGTGGCAAAGCTTGAAAAAGCTCTAGGAGATATTAATTATGTCATATATGATGAAATTGAACAAAATCCAAAAGATTACAATATCACCAAAGCTGCAAAAGAAGCACGAAAGCATTGTGTAGATGGAATTATTTCTTTTGGTGGAGGAAGTCCTATTGATGCGGCAAAGATTATAGCCGTGTTGGCAGCTCAAGGTGGTAACATTAAAGACTATATGCACAAAAAAGCGACGGTTCAAAGATCATTGCCTGTGATTTCTGTGCCTACTACGGCTGGCACCGGTAGTGAAGTGACTTTTTCTTCGGTTATTACAGATACAGAAGAGAAATATAAGCATACGATTAAAAGTCCTCTTTTAGCCTCTAAAGTGGCTATTGTAGATCCACTATTGACGCTGACAGTACCACCATCAATTACGGCAACAACTGGCATAGATGCATTAACACACGCCATAGAGGGATATACCTCTTTGCAATCAGAGCCTATTGCCGAAGCACTAGGACTCAAAGCGGTAAAATATATTGCGGGAAGTTTAGAAAAGGCTGTAAAGGACGGGAATGATATAGAGGCAAGAGATCGAATGATGATGGGCAGTTTAATGGCTGGATTATCTTTTAGTCATTCGGATGTAGGAGCAGTACACTGTATGGCAGAAGCATTAGGAAGCATGTATGATGCACCTCATGGCACATGTAATGCTGTGATATTGCCTTATGTTATGGAGTATAATTTAGTAAAGGCTGCAAAAAAATATGCTAATATTGCTAATTATATGGGTGTATATGGACCTAATGAGTTAATGACTGCTTCTGAAGGTGTGGAGCACATTAAGATACTATCAAGGAAAATTGGATTGCCCAACATTAAATCCCTAAGTGTAAACCCAGAGGATTTTCATTTACTATCAGAAATGTCAGAAAAAAATGCAGCGACTCATAGCAATCCTCGCGTAATAAATAAAGAAGAATATTACAAAATATTCACAAGAGCTTTTGCGGATAGTTAACAATATTTACATTTACTTAACATATCACCCTTTTCGTTGTAAACAAATAAGGTTTACGGTATAATACCCCATAGAGAAAAGATTTTTAATGATGGGGGAATCACTCGATATTATTCATAAAAGCTGGCAACCAACGATAGAGGGCGGAGGTTGCTAGCTTTTATTTTTGGTGATTATGCTTTATAATTAAAGAGAAGTCAATAATTATCAACAGGACTCTTGGATTCAGATGGTTTTTGTAGCGCCACTTGAATATTAGAGACTCTTATCCAGGGATACTAAAGCACCTATCTTCCTCTTGTAGAAGCTGGAGTCTTAGTACAGTTAGTCATCGGATAAAGAAATTTAAAATAATAGAGGGATGAATATGGGGAAAATGAGCAAGGAGTTTGTTTTTCAATCGAATCAAAGAAGCATTGTTTACGGGATAGACAAAAATCAAAAACGCAGCAAAAAAATATTGAGCCCATCAGAGCTCAATAAAAAAATAGAAGAAAAACAAGAGCTTATTTATGTGGCAACGCCTTTCATTGAACAATTGTATTATTTTGTGAAAGATTCAGACTTTATTGTCATCTTGAATGATGAAGAAGGCTGTATACTTAACATAACAGGCAATCCGAGGATGATTGAAAGAGCCCACCAAACCGCTTTAGTGCCCGGTGCTTACATGGGAGAAGCCTATATTGGAACTAATGGTATGGGAACAGCACTACATGAAGGCAAGCCATTACAAATATCAGGAGAAGAGCATTTTGTTAAAATTTTTCATGAGTGGACTTGTTCGGGTGCACCAATTCGTGATTATGATGGGATTATTACAGGTTGTTTAGATTTGACAGGTGATAAAAAGTTGGTGAATTCACATACATTAGGTATGGTAGCAGCTGCAGCAAAAGCCATTGAAAATATGCTCAAAACAAGACGTTATGCCAATGAACTAAAAAACAGCAAAAACTACATAGAGAGTATCATTAATACGTTGCCTTTAGCTATATTTACAGCAGATTTTTTGGGGAATATTAATATGGCAAATCATCAGATCAAGGATATTTTAGGATATTCTGCTCAAGAGATTTGCAAAATGAATGCGTCGGATATCCTTTATGACTGGGAAAAGATATTAAGGCGTATTCAGCAAAATGATTGGATTAATCAGGAAGATGTGTATGTGAAATTAGCAGTAAACAAAATTGAGGTTAATTTAAGCGTTCACCCGATTAAAGATCAAAGAGAAGCAACAAACGAACTTGTATTTGTCATAAGAGATGTAAAAAAAATGCGTAAATTAGCGAATAAAGTGACAGGTTCGAAAGCAGTCTATACATTTGATAAAGTGATAGGTAATGATCGGTTATTTCTTAAAACACTAGAATTTGCTAAAAAAATTGCAGATTCGCGATCAACAGTCTTAATCATGGGAGAAAGCGGTACAGGAAAAGAAATATTTGCCCAGTCCATTCAAAACTATAGTCAAAGAAGAGATGAGTCTTTTGTGGCACTTAATTGTGGGGCCATACCCAAAAACCTCATTGAGTCTGAATTATTTGGATATGTGGAAGGTGCATTTACAGGTGCAAAATCAGGAGGTCAGCCAGGCAAATTTGAAATTGCAGATGGAGGAACACTTTTTTTAGATGAAATTGGAGAAATGCCCTATGAGTTACAAACAAGGCTACTTAGAGTCATTGAGGAAGGAGTTATTCGCCGAGTGGGAGGGACTGATGAGATTCCTATAGATGTACGAATTATTGCTGCAACCAATAAGAACCTAAAAGAAGAGGTAGAAAAACGAAACTTTAGAAAAGATTTATATTATCGTTTAAATGTGCTACCTATTAGATTACCCTCTTTAAGAGAGAGAAAATCAGATATTCCTTTGTTTTGGGATTATTTTATGGAAAGAAAGTCTAAAAGATTAAACAAGAAGAAAGTTGAAATCAACAAGGAACAAATCCAATGGCTTCAAAGCTATGATTGGCCAGGAAACATCCGTGAGTTAGAAAACTTTGTTGAATTAGTGATTAACACAGAAGGCATGCCTTTAGTCAACAGCCATAAACTGCAAGAAGTTATTGGAAACAAAGAGGTTGTATTTGAAAGCATGAGTTTAGATGAAGTTGAAAAAGAACATATAGAAAAAATGCTTCAGAAATACCATTACAATATTTCGAAAACTGCAGAAATGCTGAATATTGGTCGAAATACTTTGTATAGAAAAATCGATAAATATCAGATAATACTCCCTTGATGGATGTTAAACTAAAGATCAACAGAACTCTTAGATTCAGATGATTTTAGTAGCGCCACCTGAATGATCCAGGGATGCTCACAGTACTTATCTCCATTTGTAAAAGGGGCAGTCTTAGTGCTGTTAGCCATAGGATAAAAAAGCATAGAAAACATTGAAACAAGACAAAAGGCACAGTGTTCTTTTTTGGAACACTGTGCCTTTTTGGAGCACTTTATTCTCTAAACAATGTTCCAAAACAGAACAAACAAAACCAAGTTTCTTGTGGAAGTTAGACGATCAGATACAAGTATTGATAACACTATATTTTAGCAGTACAAAGGCAGAAGAAGTTTGGCATTGATTTTGCAACTATTTGAGCAAGAAATATTAATAGGAGGTTTTATATGTTTGGTTACAATGGTAAGGTGTTAAGAATTAATCTTAAAGAAATGTCAGTAAAAACAGAAGACCTAAATATGGATATGGCAAAAAAGTATATCGGGGGAAGAGGCTTAGGAACTAAAATCATGATGGATGAAGTAGATCCAAAAGTGGATGCATTAAGCCCTGAGAACAAACTTTTAATTGTGACAGGTCCCATGACAGGAAATCCAGTAGCTACAGGTGGTAGATATATGGTGGTTACAAAATCTCCGTTATCTGACACAATAGCTTCTTCTAATTCAGGAGGAAGATGGGGTGCAGAACTTAAATTTGCCGGGTATGATGTCATTATCTTTGAAGAAAAGGCTGAAGAACCCGTTTACTTAAGTATTGAAGATGATAAAGTAGAAATTCTACCTGCGAATGATTTATGGGGCACAACTGTTTCTGTGACCACAAAAAAACTAGAAGAAAAGCATGCTAAAAACTGCAAAGTTTTAGCGATTGGGCCAGCAGGAGAAAATTTATCTTTGATTGCAGCGGTTATGAACGATGAAGACCGTGCGGCAGGACGTTCAGGTGTAGGAGCCGTCATGGGTTCTAAAAACTTGAAGGCAATCGTTGTCAAGGGTTCAAACAAACCAAAAGTTTTTGATGATGAAAAGGTTAAAGAGACGAATAAAGCTCAATTAGCAAAGATTAAAGAAAATGGTGTTACAGGTCAAGGGCTACCCACTTATGGAACGGCGGTATTAGTCAATATCTTAAATGAACTGGGTAGTTTACCCACTAATAACTTCCAAAAAGGACAATTCTCTGGAGCAGAAGAAATCAGTGGCGAAACATTAGCAGAGAAGTATTTAATCAAAAATACAGCTTGCTATCGATGTCCAATCGCTTGCGGTAGATATGTTAAAATGGAAGCAGGAGAAGGTGGCGGACCTGAATATGAAACTCTTTGGGCATTTGGCTCTGACTGTGGTATTAGCGATCTAAAAGCGATTATTGAAGCCAACTATTGGTGTAATGAAATGGGATTAGATACAATTTCTACAGGGGCAACTATAGCAGCAGCCATTGAATTAAAAGAAAAAGGATATATTAAAGAAGACGAGTTAGATGGATTAAAACTTGAATTTGGTAATGCAACAGATATTATGGAATGGACTAAGCGTATGGGATATCGCCAAGGTTTAGGTAATAAAATGGCGGAAGGCTCTTATCGATTAGCAGAATCTTATGGAGTGCCGGAGTTTTCTATGTCGGTCAAGAAACTAGAGATTCCAGCCTATGATCCAAGAGGAACTCAGGGACAAGGATTGCAGTATGCCACAGCAAATAGAGGTGGATGTCATGTAAGAGGATACTTGATTTCTCCAGAAGTTTTAGGTCTTCCAGAAGCCATAGATCGATTTGCAACAGAAGGAAAAGAAGTATGGGCAAAAATTTTCCAAGATTTAACTGCGTCAATCGATTCTTTGGGAGTTTGTTTGTTTACATCTTTTGCACTTGGAGCACCCGATTATGCAGATATGATTAATATGGTAGCAGGAACAGATCACACAGGAGACTCTATCTTAGAAGCAGGAGATAGAATCTGGAATTTAGAGAGAATGTTCAACTTGAAAGCGGGCGTTGATCCAAGTCAAGATACACTACCAAAAAGATTACTGGAAGAACCTGTGCCAGAAGGACCTGCAAAAGGATGGAAGCATAAGCTTGACGAGATGCTACCTAAATATTATGAAGTCAGAGGTTGGACACCAGAAGGAATCCCAACGGAAGAGAAATTGAAAGCGTTAGGACTTTAATCAATGGAAGTAGAGGTTCGTTATTTTGCTACTTTTAGGAAAAATGGTGTAAAAAAAGAAGTGATTCCATTTGAAAAATCTATCTCTGTCAAAGAATTATTGACAAAAGTTGACATTCAAGAAGAAGATGTGGCTATTTTATTGGTCAATGGAATTAAAGTGGACAGTGAAACGATTTTAAAAGATAAAGATGTGGTGTCTTTATTCCCACCGGTAGGTGGAGGATGATAAAAAGCTGGGCAGCAATGTCCAGCTTTTTATTGTCAATAGGATAATTTGAAAACTTAATAGTATGAGCGATCCATCGCCTGCCTAAGAAGGTCGGCCATGGATCTTTTTATTGATCTCATAAATATTTAAGGCAAAAGCTTTTCAAAATAAATTGACCGTGATATAATAAACCAAACATACGTTCTGGGAGGGCTGATTGTGTCTGACAAAATTATTTTTCATATTGATGTCAATTCGGCATTTTTATCTTGGCACCAAGCCTATTATAGACAAATAGGAAGAGATGAAAATTTATTAGAGGATTATTATGCCATTGGAGGAAATGAAAAAAAGAGACATGGTATTGTATTAGCAAAATCTATTCCTGCTAAAAAAATGGGTGTAAAAACAGGACAATCACTGATGGAAGCAAGGCAAATATGTCCTAAATTAAAAGTGATTCCGCCGAGATATGATGTCTATGTAAAAGCAAGTAAAAAACTAAGAGAATTATTAATGTCTTATACGCCTCTTGTAGAAGTTTTTAGCATTGATGAGTGTTTTATGGATATGTCAGGAACTTCAATCATACAGAAGAGTGTTGAAAAGGGAGCTTTCTTCTTGAAAGAGAAAGTCAAAAAAGAATTTGGTTATACCGTTAATATTGGCATTTCTAATTGTAAATTATTAGCAAAACAAGCCTCTGAATTTGAAAAACCTGACAAAGTACATACTTTGTTTCCTGAAGAAGTCCCTCATAAACTCTGGCCATTGCCCGTAGAAGAGTTGTTTATGGTGGGCAACAAAACAAAGATAAAGTTGCAAAGAATAGGAATAGAAACAATTGAACAGTTGGCATCCTGCGAAACCAGCCTTTTGGAGACTTTAATGAAATCTCATGGTCGTTTAATTCAGCAATATGCAAAAGGGATAGATGATTCTATATTTGTAAAAAAAGAAGGATTACCCTTTAAAGGCATTGGAAATGGGAGCACAATTGCCTTTGATGTCATAGACCAAGAAACAGCAAGGCATATTTTGTTAAGTTTAGTAGAAACAGCGTCGGCAAGATTAAGAGAAGCAAATTTGGTATGTAATGTTGTTTCTGTAGGAATTAAATCGTCTGAGTTTTTAAATTTTGGGAAGCAAAGGAAACTTTCTTTTTTTACCGATGTGACACAGACATTGTATCAAGAAGCAATCCAATTATTTAGTGAGATTTGGGATGGCAAACCCATTAGACACTTTAGTGTTAGATTTTCTAATCTAGAATGGAGCTATCGCAAACAAATTCATTGGTTTAACAGTCAGATAGACTATAAGATGGAAGCTTTGGATCCGGTCATTGATAGGATTAGAGATAAATATGGAACTTACTCAGTCATGAGAGGCTGCTATGTTCATTCTGGATTAGAACCCTTACTAGGAGGCTATCCAGATGATGATTATCCTGACATGAGTAGTCTTTTGTGAGGTAATAGTTATGAAATTATTAAATCATCCGATAGAAATGATTGCGGTATTTGATATTGATGGCAAAATAACGCCTGCTAAATTTCGTTATGAAGATAAAGTCGTAAGAGTAGAAAAAATAATCAAGAGGCAAAAAGAAAAACTAGCAGGTAACGAAAGGTGGGTGTTTACTTGTATGCACCAACAAAATTACTTATATGAGTTAAAATATGAAATTGACACTCAAAAGTGGTTTTTGTTTAAAAAATGAACTGCTTGGCAAATGACCTTAAAGAACATCAAATAGAGATCCTTATCTAGGGACTTGATAGTATTAAGTGGGAGTCTTAGCAATGTTAATCACCGTGTAAAAGCAATGAAAATTTTCAATCAACAAGATAAATTTCGTGGGTGAATTAATTTCTTGTTATCAACAGGAATATTTTTTGCTATAATGTAACAAAGAAAAGTTAGGAGGTTTTCATGTATAAAATACTTGCCATTAATCCTGGGTCTACCTCGACAAAAATTTCAATTTACGAAGATGAAAAAGAAATCTTTGAAGAGACACTGAGGCATTCCGATGATGAATTAGAAAAATTTAATAAAGTAGCAGATCAATATGCATTTAGAAAAGATCAAGTCATTGCATTTTTAGAAAAAAATCAATTTGATATTCATGAGTTAGCTGCTGTAGTAGGCAGAGGTGGTGTGCTCCCACCTGTAAAGTCAGGAGCTTATGAAGTGAATGAGTTAATGCTAGATGTATTACAAAATCGTCCTAAAGTAGAACATGCTTCTAATTTAGGAGGAATGATCGCTTATGAAATTGCTAAACTAGTAGGTGTAAAGGCTTATATTTATGACTCGGTTGCTGTTGACGAGATGGAACCGATTGCAAAAATATCAGGTATTCCGGAAATAGAGAGAGAAAGTTTATTGCATGCACTAAATATGAGGGCTTGTGCTATAAAAATGGCTCAGAAACTTAATAAACCTTATGAGGAATGTAGCTTTGTAGTGGCTCATTTAGGAGGAGGCATTACTTTATCTGTTCATAAAGAGGGTAAGATGATTGATTTAGTGTCAGATGATGAAGGCCCTTTTTCTCCAGAGAGATCAGGTAGAGTTCCGTGTAGGCCATTGGCTAATATGTGCTTTTCTGGCAAATATACCAAACAGGATATAACTAAGAAAATGCGCGGCAATGGCGGTTTGAAAGCGTACTTAAATACGGTGGATGCAAGAGATGTAGAAAAGAAGATCCATGATGGAGATGAAACTGCTAAGCTGATTTATGAAGGGATGGCTTATCAAATAGCAAAAGGTATCGGAGAGCTTGCTACAGTGGTTAAAGGACAGATGGATGCCATCATCTTAACAGGAGGATTGGCTTACTCAAAAATGTTAATGGATTGGGTCCAAGAAAGGGTAGCCTGGATGAGTCCTGTAGAAATTATGCCCGGTGAAAATGAAATGGAAGCATTAACCTTTGGTGTCTTAAGAGTTTTGAGAGATGAAGAAAAAGCTCATGAATTTACTGAGTAAGGGACAAAAAATTACAAGGCAAAACAGGTTAGAATCTCATAATCAAAATCAATGACCGATTCATGATTTGTTTTAATAAGTTTAAAAATGAACGACTTAACTAAAATTGATTGCACTTCTTTTAAGGGGTTTTGTATTTTTATACGAGACCCCTTGAAAATTCAGTGAACTATAGTATAATGAAAATGTAAGCGTTTTCAATAACAATTCAATATACCAAGGAGGATCAAATGTTTAAAAAGTTTACGAATGCTTGTGTAACGATAGTAAACAAATTTTTGCCAGATCCATTTTTGTTTGCAGTTATTCTTTCTTTTATTGTTGTGGTCTTGGGACTTATTTTAACGGGTCAAGGACCGATGGATATGGTGACGCATTGGGGTAATGGATTTTGGGCACTGCTAGCATTTTCTATGCAGATGGTACTTATTTTGGTAACAGGAAGCGCCATGGCTCAAGCGCCAGTATTTAAGAAAATTTTAACAGCCATAGGTAGTACAGCGAAAAGCCCAGCTTCTGCGGTTATGATTACAGTTTTTGTTGCATTAGTAGCTTGTTGGATTAATTGGGGATTTGGATTAATCATTGGTGCATTACTAGCAAAAGAGATGGCAAGACAAGTTAAAGGAGTAGATTATCGTCTTTTAATTGCAGCAGGATATTCAGGTATGGTGGTATGGCACGGTGGTTTATCCGGATCTATTCCATTAACGATTTCTTCTGCAGGTGGCTTAGGTGCAACAGGGGGTGCTTTAACAGAGGCAGTTCCAACCAGTTTAACGATTTTTTCTCCACTAAACTTGATTATTACAGCAGTCATACTTATTGTGATGCCTTTTGTGGTAAAAGCAATGCATCCAGAAGCAGATAAAACTGTAGTAGTTGATCCCGACTTATTGGTTGAACCAGAACCAAAAGATTATGTATCAAAAACACCGGCTGAAAAAATGGAAAACAGTAAAATAATTTGGGCGATTGTGACTTTAATGGGTTTTGCTTATATTGTATTCCATTTTACAACTAAAGGGTTTGATTTGGGATTGAATATTGTTAATTTTATCTTTATGTTTGTTGGGATATTGCTACACGGTACACTTAGACGCTATATTGATGCAGTGATTGAAGGTGCTAAAGGGGCATCAGGGATCATTCTTCAATTCCCATTCTATGCAGGTATTATGGGAATGATGACAGGTCTAAATGCTGAGGGTGTTTCACTAGCTGGCGTGATTTCAAACGGTTTTGTTAGTATTTCAACAGCGACAACTTTCCCAGTATTTACTTTCTTAAGTGCTGGTATCGTTAACTTCTTTGTACCTTCTGGTGGAGGACAATGGGCGGTTCAAGGTCCTATCATGATGCCAGCGGGACAATCTTTAGGCGTACCTGCAGCAAAAACAGCTATGGCCTTAGCTTGGGGAGATGCATGGACTAACATGATTCAACCTTTCTGGGCATTGCCAGCATTAGGAATTGCTGGTCTAGGCGCAAGAGATATTATGGGATACTGTGTCATTACACTGATTGTAACTGGTGTGATTGCTGTGTTAGGGTTCCTCATTTTATAATTAAATTTAAAGAAAGCATTATTTTATTTAATGAAATTGAAAATGCTTAATAATAATAAAAAAGCCTTTCTGCTATAGAAAGGTTTTTTTATGAAATAATTAAAGCATTTATTGTATCAACAGGACGCTATATTACTTATCTCCCACTTTAAGAAGTGAAAATCTTAGGACACTTAGTCATCGTGTAAAAAATATTGAAGGATGATTGTCAGAGGTGAGCTTCACCTTATGTGGAGCAACAAATATTATTTGAAAATTAGAAATAATAATCTAAGGATGTGGCACTTTAAATCACAGATGATTTTAAAGGCGCAGCATGGCTAGACATCAGAAAATTATAGATTCAATCCATGACCTAGATAAAGTGATATGTGATATAATATGATTAACAGGAATCTTGGATTCAGATGACGTTTGAAACGCCACCTGAATGTTAGAGACCCTTATCCACGGACTTTTCTTATATTATTCCCCGCTTTAGGAAGTGGGAGATTTAGCACTGTTAGTCATCGGATAAACTTTTTAGTAGAATGTGTATGTAATAAATGATAAGAAAGGACAAATAATGGAATTTCTACCGGTTAATAAACAAGACATGAATAGAAGAGGTTGGGATTATTTAGATTTTGTATTTGTAACAGGAGATGCTTATGTAGATCATCCGTCTTTTGGTGCGGCAATTATATCAAGAATGCTTACTTTACATGGTTATAAAGTAGGCATTATTGCCCAACCAGATTGGAAAATATTGGAGTCTTTTAAAGTGTTAGGAGAACCGAGATTGGGGTTTTTAGTGAATAGTGGAAATATTGATTCTATGGTCAATCATTATACATCTTTTAAAAAAAGAAGAAAAAAAGATGCTTATTCCCCAGGAGGAGAGATAGGTCTTCGACCTGATCGAGCAGTCACTGTTTATAGCAATAGAATAAGAGAAGTGTAT
>SKID01000343.1 GCA_007116605.1 Tissierellia bacterium | reverse complement strand
GTCAATCACGCCTGCGCAATCTTCATATCTTCTAGGGTTAATAATGAATAAATCGGCATTTTCATTCGCCCTTAGAGTTTCTCTCGGTTTTGAGGCTTTTCGTGGCGCTAAAAGATCTTGTTTTTTTTGATCATCACGTTTTTTGCTGTCGTCTTTTCTGTCTGAGTATACTTCGTCATCATCTTCAAACTCATCTTCTAAGTCAGATAAGCCTATAATATCTTTAAATTTTTTAAACATGACTTCCTCCTTATTGTCTTTCGCCAAAAATTGACGATCCTATTCTTAACATATTAGCACCTTCTTCAATGGCTATCTGATAGTCATTTGACATTCCCATTGAAAGCGTGTCTATCATTTTTAGATTGGGAAATGAGCTGATAAGTTCTTGAAATAAATGGTACATTTTTCTCATCAAGGGTCTAATTTCTTCTGGATTTTCAGCATAGGGTGCTACTGTCATTATCCCTCTTAATCTGAGATGTTTAAACTGTTGTATTGATTTAGCGAAATCAATGACCTCATGTGCTTTTAGTCCAAATTTTGATGGCTCGTCTCCCACATTCACTTCGATTAATACATCAGTCACAAGATTGTGCTTTTCACTTTGCTTTTCAATCTCTTGTGCTAATCTCATATTATCTAAAGAATGAATCATAGCAACTTTTCCAACAATATATTTAACTTTATTTCTTTGTAAATGACCAATCATATGCCATTCCACATCTTGATAAGGGAAAGATTCCATTTTTTCCATAAGTTCTTGCACTCTGTTTTCACCAAATCTTTTTATTCCCATTTCATAGGCTTGAATCATTTTTTCAATTGTTATCGTTTTTGAAACAGCAATCATCTGAATATCTAAAGACTCTTGATTTACCTGCGTGTTTATTGTGCTGATTTCATTATATAATGTTTCTAGATTATTTCTTATGCTCATTTGTCACCTCAATATTTGTCCATCATACACATTCTCAGGATTTCTAATGATGCTATCATAAATTTTAATGGTATGATAGGTTTGGTCATCTATTATGATTCGTCCTCTTGCCCCCATGGTCAGCTTTTCACCTTGATCAATGATGGCAAAGTTGTCATCTTCTAATAAAACACGTATGGGTCTGAATCTGACCACATTATTTGCATCACTTACAAAAACACCTTTTTTGCCTTCATAATACAAAATGGATTCTTGATAAACCATTAAACCTTCTTGTTCTTCAATAATAATACTCGTATTAATATACCGATCATTAAGATACTCATGAAGGTATTCTGATATTTCAACAATTAATAACAGTCTATCACCATAGGTTTGATGTCTAATGATTCTGCCATACACTACTCGGTCTATTCTGTTAAGCCTAATAGGCAAATATCGTACATCCGCGTTTATTTCTATGTGTGCTGTATCTAAATCAAATGCTAGATACCAAATAAAATTGTTCACCACTTTAAATAGGGGGTCCCCAGCTTGAGCTCTTTGATTAGTCGAATTTAAAATCGTTTGATTCAATCTACTGATATCATTTAAATTCATATCCTCTAGCCGTGACACTTGATAAACTTGTTCTAAGCCATCAAACTCAAATGATACTAAACCACTAGATGGACTGTAATAGCTTATTTTATCAGAGCTGAGATTTTTTTTCAAACTCTCTAAAATTTGTTTTAACTCTTCAGTGGTATATCGTTCATAAGAAGAATATCTGAAATTATAATCATTCGATTCAAGGTTTTCTACCATGGCAAGCGCTTCTAAAAAATTGTGTTGGAATAGGGCTTTTTGAATACTTTGCTCTACTTCATGAAAATAAGCCATACCAATTGAATCATCTGGGATTTTTCTACCTTCTTTAATGTTTATCACTTCTTGAATCATATTGATTTCATCGGCTAATGTCTTTGCATCATAGTCACTAAACTGTTGACCTATGAGTTGTCCTGGTTTTACTCTTGTTTTAGGTTGAACAAAGAAACTTGGTACCCCATCACCGTAGGCATAAACAATTTTTTCGTATTTTATAATCGTTGCTTCGGTGTTAATCGTAATTTCTAATCTCCCATTTTTAACTGCATAAGTGTCTTGATGAATGCGCCAATTATCTATTAAGTATACAATGAAAGAAACAAAAAGTAGTAATAAAACAATTTTGTAAAGATTGACTCTTCTTTTGCCCGCCAATTCAATCCCTCTTTTCAATCCAATTCAAGTTCATCTTTTTTGTCCCTATTCATTAATATATTCACAGCATCTTTAGCTGGTTTGTTATTGTATAACACTTCATATAGCTCATTCACAATAGGCATCTCAACATGAAGTTGTCTAGATAACTGATAAGCAGCGTGGGTCGTAATTATTCCTTCAACCACCATACCTACCTGATCTATCGCTTCATCTTTATTTTTTCCTTGTCCAATTAAAATACCCGCTCGTCGATTTCTACTATGCATGCTTGTACAAGTGACAATTAAATCACCAATCCCTGCAAGACCTAAAAATGTGAGTTTACTTGCACCTATCTCTTCTGCTAGCCTGGATATTTCTTGTATTCCTCGGTTTATCAGTGCTGCTTTTGTATTGTCACCAAAACCTAAGCCATCTGAAATACCTGCTGCTAATGCAATCACATTTTTTAAAGCACCGCCAATTTCAACGCCAATAACATCTGAATTAGTATATACTCTGAAGTACTCATTCATGAATAAATCCTGGACTGCTTTAGCATGTGCTTCATTATCTGATGCCGCTACTACTGTAGTTGGCATTTTCATCGCTACTTCTTCTGCATGAGAAGGTCCCGATAATGCCACAAACCCATGATTTGGTAATATTTCAGAACAGACTTGGGATACTCTTAACATGCTTCCCTTTTCAAGGCCTTTAGACAAATTAACAATAATTGTATCCGGTTTGATGAAGGGTTTAAATTGATTCAATACTGACCTGACTTGTTGAGTAGGTACCGCCACCACTAAAAAATTACAATGATTAAATAATGCCGTTATCTCACTAGATACCATGAGTTTATCTGGCAATATAATATTAGGCAAATATCTTTTGTTCTCATGGAATAATTTAATTTTTTCAGCGTTTTCTGGATTTCTTACCCACAAAACAACTTGCTGATTGTTTTCTACTAGAAGTTTAGCAACCGCTGTTCCCCAACTTCCACCACCTAAAACAATGACCTGATTATCCAT
>SKID01000209.1 GCA_007116605.1 Tissierellia bacterium | reverse complement strand
CACATATAAGTCAAATCAGATCAGTTTACTAGAAGGGCTTCACAATGTTTATAATATGACAAGTCCAAGACAAAAGATTTTAGTATTAGGAGACATGTTTGGTACTGGAGAGAATGAAATTGAAAATCATATGCAAATTGGGAAAACAATAAAATCAGACGAGATAGATTACTTGTTTACCCTGGGAGAACTAGGTTATTACTTTGGGTTAGGAGCAAAAGATACACTAGGTGCAGATAAAATATTTAGCTTTACTGACAGGGAATCCCTTGCTAAAGTGCTGAAAGGGAAGATTAAAAAAGAAGCATTGGTTTTTGTTAAAGGATCAAGAAATCTTCGTATGGAATTATTAGTGAATTTAATGAGAGATTGGTCTATTTAATGATTTTTTAATTGTATTTTATCTCCTTAATGCGTATGCTAGATAATAGCATGACAAACAAGGAGGTCATTATGTCACATCTACTATTAGTTGAAGATGATATTGGGATTATAAGAAATCTAACCTATTTATTAGACAATGAGGGTTATAAAGTCACCACCAAAATGAACAAAAAACAGGCAGTTGAAATTATTGAAAAAGAACTATTTGATTTAGTACTACTGGATGTCACCCTACCTGATGGCAATGGTTTTGAAATATGTCAGTTAATAAAGAAAAAAAGTCAGACCCCGGTCATATTTTTGACTGCATCTGATGATGAAATCAGTGTGGTAAAAGGCTTGGAAATAGGAGCAGAGGACTATATAACAAAACCTTTTAGACCAATGGAGTTAATTGCAAGAGTCAGAAAAGCGCTAAGAAAACATGGCAAGATCCCTTCTATTTATGAGATTAATGATTTAAAATTAGATTCATTAAGGGCGATGGTATGGAAATCTGATAAAGAAGTATTTTTGTCAGCATTGGAGTATAAAATCATGTTGGTTTTTTTAAATAATAGAGGGATTGTTTTATCGCGAAGTCGCTTGTTAGATGAAATTTGGGATATGGCGGGAGAGTTTGTAAATGACAATACATTAACAGTTTATATAAAGAGAATTCGGGAAAAAATTGAGGATGATCCTCAAAACCCTAAAATTATAAAAACTGTCAGAGGTATTGGCTATAAAGTGGGTGACTAAGATGGCTTTTTTAAGGAACCCAGAAGTTAAAAAAAGCTGGCTCATTTTTTTGTGTATGAGTTTATTGATGACAGCAGGTGCATTTTGGATGGATAAATTGATGGGTTTTTACATGATTGGATGTTTGGGATTGATTCATCTTTGGTATCTGATTGTAACCTATAAAAGGTATCGTTCAATATCGAATCTGAGCGTCCAAATCGATCGTGTCTTGCATGGAGATTATGGGATTGATGTAGGTGAATTTAACGAAGGCGAGCTAGCTATTTTAAAGCATGATATATATAAAGTCACCCTTCGATTGAGAGAGCAAGCGGAAGCTCTAAAAAAAGAAAAAATTAATTTAGCTAACAGCCTAGCAGACATATCCCATCAACTCAGAACGCCTCTTACATCTATGAATATGGTGGTAGCTTTTTTGGGCAATGAAAAAACAAGTGAAAATAAAAGAAAAGAAATGGTTAGAGAGCTGAATGTGTTGTTGCGTAGGATGGATTGGTTAATTACTTCTTTGTTAAAAATATCTAAACTAGATGCTGGGACAGCTTCTTTCAATAAGAGAACCATTTATTTAAGAGATGTTTTTCGGCAGGCGATGGAACCGCTATCAGTGATCATGGATTTAAGAAACCATCGGATTTGTTTTAATGGAGATATGGAAAGTAAAATAGAGGCTGACTTTGGTTGGACTGTGGAGGCAGTAAGTAATATATTAAAGAATGCGATGGAACATATGGATGATTCAGGTAAGATCATGGTAGAGTTTTTGGAAAACCCTCTTTATGTAGAATGCACGATTAAAGACAATGGAAAAGGCATCGATGCGGAAGATTTGCCGTATGTTTTCAACAGGTATTTCAAAGGTAAAAACTCTCGAGAAAGCAGTGTAGGCATTGGATTAGCACTAACAAAAATGATTATTACAGAGCAAGATGGCACAATCAAAGTAGAAAATCATCCTGATGGAGGCGTGAATTTCACGATTAGATTCAATAAAAAATCAAAACTATCTTAAGGTTATAGGGCATTTGGAGTGGGAACGAACCTAGACCCCTAATAATTAAAGGTGTAAGGAGAAAAAACATGGAGATTCTTAGAGTTGAAAATATTGTCAAAGTATACGGGAAAGGTATCAATCAAGTCCGAGCCTTAGATGGCATTTCGTTTTCTGTAGACAAAGGGCAATTTATTTCCATCATGGGACCTTCTGGTTCTGGAAAATCCACTCTTTTGCATATTATGGGGGGAGTTGACAGGCCAACTTCGGGCAAAGTTTTTGTTCATGGAAAAGATATCTACCAGCAAAATGATGATCGGCTTGCAATCTTTCGCAGAAGAGAAGTGGGCTTAATTTATCAATTTTACAATTTGATTCCTATCTTAGATGTTGAAGAAAACATGATTTTACCACAGGCTTTAGATGGGAGACAAATTAATGATGATCGGCTCAATGAGTTTATGATGGTGCTAGACTTAGAAGAAAGAAGACATCATTTACCGAATCAACTATCTGGAGGACAGCAGCAAAGAGTGTCTATTGGAAGAGCATTAATGAATGCACCCGCAATTGTACTAGCGGATGAACCCACGGGAAACCTTGATAGGAAAAATAGCCAACAAATTATTGAACTTCTTAAGTATTCTAATGAAAGGTATAAGCAAACACTGATTGTGATAACCCATGATGAGCAGGTAGCCATGCAGGCTAATCGAATGTTAATAATAGAAGATGGATGTATTACTAAAGATGAGGTTTTAAGAAAATGAACATGATTTATCGATATACCTTGCGATCGTTAATGAAAAATAAAACAAGAACGATTGTAACTTTAGTGGGGATAGTATTAGCTATTGCCATGATAACTTCAGTCACCACCTTAATGGCAACCCTTCAAAATTTCATGGTTGAAAGGGCCATTGTTTCTTATGGAGATTGGCATGGTGTGGCATTAAATGTACCAGAAGATATTTTGGTTAATATTTCTCAGGATCCTAGGATTGAAAAATATAGATTGATTCAGAATATTGGTTATGCGTCATTAGAGGGTTCAAAAAATCAGTATAAACCTTATGTTTTTTTAGTAGGATTTTATGAGGATACCTACGATTGTTTGAACATAAAATTAATTCAGGGTAGATTTCCAAAAAACGCCAATGAAGTGATCATACCAGAACATATCAGCTACAATGGTGGTGTAACGATGAATATAGGTGACCAGTTAGATCTATCTATTGGTTATCGATATATTGAAGAGCAGATGTTGTGGCAGTTCAACTCATATGAAGAACCTCCAAACTTAGAGTCATTAGTTAAATTGAATGATTTGTCATTTACCATTGTAGGAATTATGGAAAGACCTAGTTTTGAAGAATTCTCTGCTCCAGGTTATACAGTGATTACAAAGCTCTCATCAGAGGAAGTATTACTTACACAAGACATGAAAAATTTTGATGTATACATTAAAGCGAAACAGCCCATGGAAATCTTTAATATTTTAGATACCCATGCATCTATGTATGGACACATGACTAACCAGCCACTTTTGATGTATCAGGGTTCTAATAGCAATGAGGTATATCTGTCGGTGGTCTATGGATTGGCGACGATTTTAATTGTGCTGATTATATCTGGAGCGGTGTTGTTAATTTACAATTCTTTTATGATTTCTTTAAGTGAAAGGGCAAAAGAATTTGGATTGTTATCCAGTGTTGGTGCAACAAAAAAACAATTAAAAACCATTGTAATGCTAGAAGCAATAACTTTAAGTAGTATTGGTATTCCTGTGGGCATTGCCAGTGGTATTTTAGGTATGTATATTACCTTAGAGCTTATTGGTGATGCATTTATTACATTAACGAGTGAGCGATTACCTATGCATTTTTATATGTCTAATAGATCTATTATTATGGCAGCGATAATGGGTTGGATGACTATATATTTGTCGGCGTTGATTCCTGCTAAAAGAATCTACCTTACGCCAACCATGAACCGTATTCAACAAAACCAGGACATGAAACTGACAAAAAGAAAAGTAAGAACACATGCTATGGTTAAAAAGGTCTTTGGATTTGAGGGTGAAATAGCCTTAAAAAACTATAAAAGAAGTCAAAAAAGATATCGAAGCACAGTGATTTCATTACTAATAAGCGTTGTATTATTTGTGTCGGCTTCATCCTTTGGACATTATATTAAGTTATCAAGTGAGCAGGTGGTTCAAAATCTAGACTTTGATTTGTCGTTCCATCATAATGGAATGACAGTGGAAGAGGCTGAAATATTATTAAATGAACTGAATCACACACCAGAGATTCAAGAAGGCACCTTTTATCAAGCCCTATTTATGCAAGCAATTGTTGAACGAGAATGGCTAAACGAAAGATATGTAAAAGAATCTAATTTAGAGGAATATAAGGGCAAAATAGGAGTATGGGTGTTGGTTGTCCGTGATGAAGAGTGGTTAAACTTCATATCTTCTCATGAGGGAAATACTAAAGGAGTATATTCTGATCAAATAGCCTACTATGATTTTGAATCGCGACGATATGTCACGTATACCGTATTAGATAAAGCATTAAGCGAGATAACAGTTGAATGGTTTCATGAATTAGAGGTAAAGGATAAAAACACAAGATTTCAAATAGATGTGTCCAATCATGATCAATGGCCTATGGGTGTAGTTGCCTATCAACAAGGAGGATTAATGGTGATGATTCCTCAAACTTATGCCCAATCCCTGTGGGAAATGGATGAGATTGCTTTTTCCCATAGTCGATTTTTTTTCTCGTCAAGCCAACCAACGATCAGTTATGAAGATATGAAGGAACGGTTAATTCAACAAGGATATAGTTCGAGAAATCTTTACAACGCTTCTGACCAATTAGAAAACAATAAGAGTTTATTGTTGTTGATTAATGTGTTTTCTTATGGATTTATTATTTTAATTTCTCTAATAGCTATAGCAAATGTTTTTAATACAATATCTACAAATGTATTATTAAGAAGGCAAGAATTATTGATGCTTAAAGCAATAGGTATGACAACGAAAAATCTAAAAAAAATGATGCATTACGAATGCTTGTTTTATGGATTCAAGGCATTATTCTATGGATTACCTGTTTCACTCTTGATGTCATGGTTGATTTATGAAAGCATTGCATATCGCTTAGAGATCCCTTTTTCATGGCCAATTAGAAGCATGATTATTAGTATTGTCAGTATATTTGTCGTGGTGTTTGTTACAATGATGTATAGTCGAACAAAAGTAAGTCATTCAGAAGACTACTTTCAATACCGATCTTAATAAAGCAAACTTAAGGATTAAACGATAAGAATATGATATAATTTATTTCATGTTCTATTAGATGACTAACAATTTCAAGATTGCAGTTCTTAAAGTGGGCAATAAAAGATGTGGCGTCTCCAGAAAGGGATCGCTATCATTCAGGTGAGGTTTTAAGCTTCATATGACTCTAAGAGTCTTGTTGAGTGAGGTCAGTACTTACAATAAACTAAGTTTTTAAATAACAAAGAAATTTGCTTGGACAATTTGTTTCGGAGGAATTTATGATGGTAAGAAAATTAAAATGGTCATTGTTTTTACTTTTATTCTTAGGGTTAATCATGATAGGTTTTCAACCAGTAGATTCTATGGCATCGCCTAGTGGGAACTCCATTAGATTAGTCGTAGACGGCGTTGATATAACGGCGTTATCTAGCCCATTTATTCGTAATGATCGCACATTAGTGCCTGTGAGATTTGTGACAGAAAGCATAGGTGGAAAAGTCGATTGGGATGGTAGTAATCGAGTCGTCACATTAACTAAAGGTTCTAAAAAAGTGACCTTGCAAATAGATAGTTTTTTAGTCAGTTATAATGATGGCGAAAGTTTTGAGCTGAGCGATGTAGCCCCTGTAATTATTAATGATCGCACCTATGTCCCTGTACGATTAGTGAGTAATGCCTTAGGTTTATTTGTGGACTGGGATCATGATACAAGAACAGTGATTATCGATTCAAGCAAAACAGTCAAACCTGTAAAATTTCATGATTTGGCAATCACATCAATCACACCGGAACAAGTCATTACAGGGAAAACGACAATAAAATTTAATGCAGATGAAAAATATAAAAACCAAGTGGCAAATACAAGACTATTATTAATTGATCCTGATAAAAGATCTGGTTTTGTAGTGGACACTAAACCAGGATTCGTTCAAGAGTTAACTTATTTGCCAGATATTGAAGAAAAAGGACGACATTTATTGGTTGTGGCTATGTATAATAATCAAGATCAATTGATTGCAGGAGATTTGGTACCCATTAGATTGAACCTTCAACCTCAAATGTCTATTGGTGGGATTAAAAATTTTGAGATATATACAAACAGAGTGACTTTTGAACCAAAAGTGAACGTGATTCCTGCCCATATTGAATATGAATTAACTCGATTAGATAATAATCGAGTGACAACAGTGAAAGAACAAGATCCATTTGGTTCCTATTCTTGGCAACCAGGAAGAGAAAGTCAAGGCAATTACCAAGTAGTGTTAATAGCTTATGATTATGAGGGGAATGCTTACCGTAGTGAACCTTATCATTTTACAATGACAGTAGATGGATTTTTGACTCTTAGAGGGGTTACAGAAGGGATGAGGGTTGACCGACCCGTCTCATTGTTGGCTAATCGTAATTTTGATGTAACAGAAACTATTTTTAGCATTCGAGATAATGCAACTGGTGTAGAAAATGATCTTGCTATTATTCCTTATGGGAATTATGTCTTCGCACCAAATGAGAGCATGTCTGGAAATAAAGCTTTAAGAGTATCGGTAAGGGATGTGTTCGGAAGACTTCATCATAGCCCATGGGTTAATGTAACTATTGATGGTAGCCCTAATATCAGACTCTTTGGTGTGGGTCCTAACCAAGTGGTGACTCAAGATATTAACTTAAGAGTAGACTCAAATGTGGATTTAGAGCAAGTGAATTACCGGATTAAAAACCTAGATACGGGAACGACTCGAATCATTACGGCAACGGATCAACCCGCAACCTTTACCCCACTTGCTACAGATGGGAACAATGTGTCTGTTGTAGCAGAAGCAATTTATAAAGGTAGCAAAATCACTTCTCAAGAGATTGCTTTTAAAACATATCTAGGGGAATTGTTTGGACCACAACCTATTGTGCCAAGAAATGAATTTCTTGAATTCGCATCAAAAATGGCATTGAAATCATTTGAGAAAACAGGAATGTCAGCAGCTTTACAGACTTCACAAGCCATACTAGAAACAGGATGGGGGCAAAGTATTCCAGTTGATAAATATACAGGAAAATTTTCAAATAATTTGTTTGGGATTAAAGGCACAGCTTCTAATGGCTCTGTTATTTCAAACACTTGGGAAGTGTATAATGGTGTGGTCTATAGGATAGATGATCACTTTAGAGCTTACCACCAAGTACAAGAAAGTTGGGATGATCATAAGGATATCTTATTAAGATTGCCCCGTTATGAGCCATTCCGAGAAGTGATGCATCATAGTAGTCTAGGTGCTTGGGCAGTGAGACGTGCAGGGTATGCTACAGATCCTCAGTATCCGTTAAAGCTTATCAGAATAATCAGACAATACAATTTAAAAGAATTAGACCGAGTGACCATTTAGAAAGGTGAGGTTACAGAAGTGATAGATTAACAAATCATTGAATTATTTATAGCAAAAAAAATCATACTTAACCCTATGAGCCAGTGATTAAAAACTTGTTAAATGTAGATAGTGCATTAAAAGTCAATGAAACTTTAGTGACTGTAGATGACTGGAATGTCCATCACTCTCTATGATCCCCAAAAACTAACACCCATGGTATCAACCATCTGTTGATAACGTGGGTGTTTTGGTGTAATCCTTTCTTTTAAGTGAATTGACTAAGGTAAAGTGGTGTTGGAAACGAAATTTTGTAAAAGCATTTTATTCGCTTTTAAAAATCATTCGAACATAAGATTTCTCAAACCCCATTTTCTCGTATAATTTAATCGCTCTTTGATTATCTTTTTCTACATGCAAAGAGACTTTTCCGTCTGTTAGTTCAATGGCTTTGGCTAGTAACTGAGTGGCGATGCCACGACCTTTAATCGTTCTTTTGGTAGCAATATAGCCTAGGTGATAAGTGGGGATGAATACATCAAAACCGGTATGGATTAAGACGGTGATTCCAGCAAGCTTGTTATTATAAAAGGCCATAATCACATAACCTGTTTTAAAAGCAGTTTCTAGAGCTTCTTTAATTTCTTCCAGTGGGTCTGAATATTCCATCAACCATTCATCCATTTGGACCACTAGTTCATCCATTGACATTTCAAGTTCAGATCTTTCAACTCTTCTCACATTTAAGTCAACACGTCCATCATTGAGAACGATCACATGATTGCCATTTTTAATGCGATTATTTTCGACTTCTTTCATAAAGCCTGCAATAGCGTATCCTTGTTCAATACTAAATTTGATATTTTCAAGTTGTTTAAATTGACGAGTATATTTAAGGAGTTCTTCTTCGCTAATACCAAGAATGGTGCCATTGGCATCATAAATTGACTCTAAGGCATCTTGGGCAATGGTGCTATCAAAATTGAGCAAATGCTTATTATATTTGTTTAGTTTTAATTTAGATTCTTTGAGGGGAATGATTTTAGAACTGTTTTTCTTGTAAGTTTCATAAATAACGTTCCCTTCATTAATTGTGCAGCTGTAAATTTTAGGGATTTTTTTGATATAATCTTGGTTCCACAGTGATCGAAACCCTAGACTTATACCAGAGGTACTAAAGCCATAACTCATTAAAGAAAAAACAGAATCAATATCACCTTTGACTTGAGCATGAATTTCATTAGAGATATAGGATAAGCCTGTCATATTTAAAATATTGTTGTCTATACCCAGGGTAGCATTATACCAGCCTTTTTCTTGACAAAGAACTTCGCTATATTGAATACCCTCAATTTGATTTTTACCATGTCTTATAATGGTAACATGATCGTTTTCATAGATAGGGTCTTTCCTTTCTCTTCCATGTTTTGGGAAAATTAAAACGACTTTAATGCCTTCATAGTATTGTCCTAATAAAGCAAGTGACCTAGAAAGAAACCCATATCCAGCCACACAAATGGTGTTTTTATTGATTGAGAGTGCATCTTTAATTAATAAATGAGCCACTCGATCGATCCGATGACCTGAAGGGTTGTTGCCTTCTAATTTTAGATAAATATTTGATATGCCCAAGTGTTTTTCTAAATTTTTAGCTCGAAACAATGGGGTTTTCCCCACCATATTAACAATTGTATTTTGATTCATTATAGACCTCCTAAAATGTTCTACCCCTTATTTTACCTTATTTTCAGGTAAAAGTAAAATTAGGGAGCCGGCTAGGATATTTAAAGATTGTTTTTATGGTATTATAAAGTATAATATAGGAAAAGCATAAAGGTTCATTACTTCAGTTGATGGAATTATATAAAGCACATATTTAGATTAGCCATTTAGCAAACATTTGAGGGATTGTGTTCTCAAGTATTTTAGGGAAAACCTTGTTAAAGAATAGAAAGGATGATAAGAGATGTTTCATTTTGGAAGGAGTAAAGGAATACTATTCATGATTATTGTAGGCATGTTTTTGTTCACAGGATGTATGTCTTCTCAGGACAGAACTGAAGTAGATGCTATCATTGGAGAAATTGACAGCATAGGCCAAGTGACTTTGGAAAAAGAAAACATAATCATAGAACTAGAAGAGAGATACCAACAATTATCGGATAAGCAAAAAGAGTTAGTGACAAACTACTGGGTTTTAACCGAAGCAAACATTGATTTAGCGGCATTAATTGAACAGGAACAATTGAGAATCCAAAGAGAAGAAGAAGAGGCAAAAAAAGAAGCGTTAAGAATTCAACAGATTCAAGAACAAGGTCATGTATTATCGGAAAGGTTAGAAGATGAGGATTATGAATGGGTCATACAAGGTTTAATCAACCAAGATGATGAGTTTTGGGAGTTAAATGGAGAGGTGCTTAGATTGTCTTTTCAACAACATGTCCAACTTAACACATTAAAGTCATCTTATGTGAATGTGTTACAGGAGACGCCTCCCTTTCATCAACTCATGGTAATCGGTGAAATATTGAGTGATAATGGACAAGAATGTGAGGATACAATGGGGTATATTCAGCGTGTTCTTGACTTTGAGCAGACATATTTACCCTATGATGCTTTGATTCAAATGTATGAATCCGATGAGTTAGCCATCATCACAGGAACAATCATCAATAGTGCAACTTTATTAGAACCAGAAAACTGGACTAAGGCAAAAGAAGGGATTGTAAGATCAATTGCTATCATTGAAAGGTTAAGCTTTGAACAATTTGGACTTGAAAATGAAGGCATTCAGCAAGTTGAAAACTTGAGACTGGGTTATTTAGATTTGTTTAAAGATATTATTGAAGCCTTGGATGCCTTCGACTTACCAAAGCTTAATCAACAGATTGCCTCTTTTCAAGAATTAAGTTTAGAGGTTCTAGGGTATAATGAACAAGTGAATGAAATCATCAATGCTATGAAAGAAGATTTAGAGACCTTAAAATAATCATTTCATAATAATCTTAAGTTTAATCCCCTTGTTTCAGGTCATGTTAATGTCTGTTTAGTTATTTTGACAAAATAATTGCAATGTACATTTTAAGCCATTTCATCCATGGCAATTTGATTTTTTCCTGCTCTTTTTGCTAAATAGAGCTGGGCATCACTTTTTTCTACCAGTTGTGAGTTTTGATCGTGTGGCTTTGGTATGACAGTGGCAATACCAATGGATACAGTAAATGGCATGAGACTATGATTGTTTTGATTTTCAAAAAAAAGGGCAATATCTTTTTGGATTTGAACAGCTAATTGCTTCGCATTAGTGGCATTGGTATGAGTCATTAAGATGGCAAACTCATCTCCACCAAATCGACCAATAAAATCACCTCTTCTTTTGGCGTTCTTTCTTAAGATATAAGCCAGTTGTTGAAGTGCTTTGTCTCCTGCCAAATGTCCGAAATGGTCATTATATGCTTTGAAATTATCAATATCTATCATCAACATAGAAATAGGAAGACGATAATTTTGAGCATCTTGCCACACTGTCTCTAAGTGTTCATGAAAGGTTCTTTTGTTGGAGACTTCCGTTAGAGGGTCTTTTTCAGATAGAATAGATAACTCATCATTTAGTCTTTTGAGTTCGTCTGAATGTCTTCCATTACGAATCGCAATAGAGATATATGAGGCTAAGGTCTCTAAAATATCTAAATGACGTTTTTGGTAGACATGTTCTTTTTTGCTTTGGACACAGATAACACCGATGCTTTCTCGATCTAAAATTAAAGGCTGAAACATAAAAGCAGGCATTAGAACACCATAGGTTGAATTAAATGTTATCTGATGAGAACCTAGATCTGCGTTAGGACTATTGATATAAAATCCTTGCTGATTTTTATAGCACCATGTACTAAAGCTAGTATTGCTGTTAATTGGTATTGAAATGTCCCTGTGAAGTTGGTTATCATCAAGGTGGTAGTCGTAATGGATTTTATTTGTTTCAGCGTAGTAGATACCAATTCCAAATACATCACAAGGCATAAGGTGCTGGATGTGCTTATGTACCAAAGGATAGAT
>SKID01000239.1 GCA_007116605.1 Tissierellia bacterium | reverse complement strand
TATGGGCTTGTAGGATCCACTGCAATAATGCCCACTTTATAATCTTTTTGTCTTAATAGTTTCACATATTTATCTGTTAATGTGCTTTTACCAGCTCCTGGAGGACCTGTAATTCCAATTATATGGGCCCTTCCAGTCTTTGGATAAAGGTTTCTAATGATGTCCTCAGATTCTTGTTCGTCATTTTCTACTAGTGAAATGAGTTTACCACAAGCCCGTTTATCCCCTTCTAGCATTTTTTTAATTAAGTCCATGATCTCATCGCCTTAATTTATTGATTGACATGGGTCTTTATAAATTCAACGGTTTCTGAAGTGGGTGTTCCTGGAGTAAATATGGCTGCGATACCTGCTTCTTTTAATCCAGGAATATCTTCTTCAGGAATGACACCACCAGCAATAACCATAATATCTTCTGCATTTTGCTCTTTTAGTAATTGCACTACTTTAGGAAATAAGTGATTATGTGCTCCTGATAAAATGCTCATTCCAATCACATCTACATCTTCTTGAATGGCTGCAGCTACAATTTGTTCTGGTGTTTGTCTCAAACCTGTATAAATGACCTCCATCCCCGCATCTCGTAAAGCTCTAGCAATCATTTTGGCTCCACGATCATGTCCATCTAATCCTGGTTTAGCCACTAGTACTCTTATTAATTTACTCATTTTATCCTCCTATCTATCTAAAGCGCTGTTTACAGCATGACACTTTGCTCATATTCGCCAAATACTTCTCTCATGACACCGCAGATTTCTCCTAAAGTAGCATACTCTTTTACTGCCTCTAAAATAAGTGGCATGACATTTTCTGTCCCTTGGCACGCTTTTTTAAGAGCGTCTAACTTTTCCTTAACTGCTTCATTATTTCTTTTCTCTTTTAATGTGATTAGTTTTTGTTTTTGCATTTCACCCACGGCAGGATCTACTTTTAAAAGACCTTGTGGGGCTTTTTCTGCAATTTTATACTTGTTCATGCCTACAACAACCACTTCACCTTTCTCTACATCCATTTGATACTTGTAAGCGGCATCTGTAATTTCTTGTTGAATATATCCTGCATCAATGGCTTTTGGTGCGCCACCAATCTCGTCAATTTTTTTAATGTAGGCCATGGCTTGATCTTCGATTTCTTTTGTTTTGGCTTCCACATAGTAGGAGCCTGCCAATGGATCTACGGTATTGGTCACGCCACTTTCATGAGCAACAATTTGTTGTGTTCTTAAAGCAATTCGGACAGAGTCTTCGGTCGGTAATGCTAAGGCTTCATCTTTAGAGTTGGTATGAAGGGATTGGGTTCCTCCTAAAACGGCTGCTAAAGTTTGAATGGCAACACGAACAATATTATTATCGGGTTGCTGTGCCGTCAAAGTTGAACCTCCCGTTTGTGTATGGAATTTTAACATCATTGATTGAGGTTTTTTAGCTCCAAAGCGCTCTTTCATAATTTTTGCCCATAGTCTTCTAGCGGCTCTATATTTTGCCACTTCTTCTAATAAATCATTGTGAGCATTAAAGAAAAACGATAATCTAGGGGCAAAAGCATCTACGTCAAGACCTGCTTTGATTGCAGCTTCTACATAAGCAATCCCGTCAGCTAATGTAAATCCAACCTCTTGTGCTGCTGTTGAACCTGCTTCTCTAATATGGTATCCAGAGATACTAATGGTATTCCATTGTGGAACGTTTTCAGAGCAGTATTCAAAAATATTTGTAATTAATCTCATAGATTCCTCAGTTGGGAATATATAAGTGCCTCGAGCGATATATTCTTTTAAAATATCATTTTGAATGGTGCCTCTTAACTTATCTGGAGAAACACCTTGTTTTTCAGCCACTGCAATGTACATGGCCAATAAAACAGACGCAGGCGCATTGATTGTCATGGAAGTACTGACTTGATCTAGTTGGATACCATCAAATAATATTTCCATATCTGCAAGGGAATCAATGGCAACCCCTACTTTACCCACTTCTCCTTCTGCTAATGGATGGTCTGAGTCATAACCAATTTGTGTCGGCAAATCGAATGCCACAGATAAACCAGTAGATCCCTGTTCTACTAGGTATTTATATCTTTTATTAGATTCTTCTGCAGTTGAAAAACCTGCATACATACGCATGGTCCAAAGTCTACCTCTATACATGGTAGGTTGATATCCTCTGGTATAAGGGTATTGTCCTGGAAAACCTATCTCTTCAAAAAAATCTTGATCTTGGATATCTTCTGGTGTATACAGCCGCTGTATGGAATCACCAGATCCTGTGGTAAAAGTCTCTTTCATTTCAGGTGAACGACTTAATGATTTGTTTAACTCTTTTTCTTCCCAAATTTTTCTTGTTTCTGAGAGTTTTTTCAACTGCTCTTGATCATACATTCAATCTACCTCCAAGTACATTTATCATTATAAATTTATATTAAAATACTTGAAATTGCAAGGTTTATTGCAAAAATGACTGCCCCTTTTCAAATCCTGCAATCTCATCATTGATTAACTAAAAATTGTTTCAAAATCATGGGGTGTATGCAAGAACTCTGACGTATTCTTCCCTCGCTGTAAATACTCCCATAACTTGTCTTTAAAGTCTGGGTGGACACAATTTTTTATAATCACTTCTGCTCGCTCAACTGGACTGAGTCCTCTTAAGTCAGCTAGCCCTTGTTCCGTAACGACCACATGGACGTCGTGTTCTGTATGGTCAACATGCTTGACAAAAGGAACAATGCTGGATATTGTACCCTTCTTAGCTGTTGAAAGGGTGGTAAATATGGTCAGATAACCATTTCTGGCAAAATCTCCTGAGCCACCAATCCCATTCATCATTCTTGTCCCGCCAATATGTGTAGAATTCACATTACCATAAAGATCAAATTCAATGGCCGTATTCATGGCTATGACGCCTAATCTTCGGATGATTTCTGGGTGATTACTAATTTCTTGAGGTCTTAGGACAATTTTTTCTCTATATTTACTAAAATTTTTGTAAAAATCAGGTAATCGTTCTGGAGAAATGGTTAAAGATGTGGCTGACGCAAAGTCTACTTTGCCTGCATCAATCAAATCTAATACTGAATCTTGTAACACTTCCGAATAAATCTTTAAATGACTAAAATCACATTGACACAATCCACCTAATATGGCATTAGCCACACTACCAACACCTGATTGTAATGGAAGTAGTTCTTCAGGCAATCTCCCCGATTGGACTTCATTC
>SKID01000262.1 GCA_007116605.1 Tissierellia bacterium | reverse complement strand
TGGAATTGGCTTCGGTTATGATAAAACAATCCTGATTTTATCAAGAGCTTCAGGGACTCCTGTCGTTAAAAATGCCCTTTTATACGCAGTAAAGCTAGCAAAAAACAATTTGATACAAAAGATAGCAGAAGAATATCGTCTTATGAAACAGTTTGGCATAGAAGATATATTAAAAAACTTTAAGGAATCAGAAAAGCCAGTTGTCAAAGAAGTGAAAGTGCCGGATAAAGAAATTGTAACCCAATCTATAGCTGGTATTGATGTTCTTGATTTAGAATTTGCTTGCCAAAGATTATGGCAAGAGAATATCTATGCTGAAACAGGGATGGGTTGTACAGGTCCAATTATCAATGTTTCAGAAGCAAATCTTGAAAAATCAAAGAAGATATTAAAAGAAGAAAGCTATATTTAATGACTTCCATTGATTTGCCATAGGATGAAGACGAACAGCGCAATTTCTAAATTAAAGAAATTGCGCTGTTTAATATAAGGGTGCTTGAATAAAAAGAAATCTATTAAGTCTTTAATAAAAGAACTAAATGATTAACAGGAATCTTAGACTAAGGTGACTTTTAAAATGCCACCTGATGCGAGAGATCCTTATCCAGGGATGTTACAGTACGTAATTTCCATTTAAATAAGTGGGCGTCTTAGCATAATAGTTATCGATTTAATGTCAAAACTGTCATTAACATAGTTAAACGAAAACACTTTCAAGTAGCGTAACTTGAACTTGTCGCCACGCATTCTCGTGATTTTAGTTGTGAGTTAGTGGCACATATACTTAATTCTTATTCATGTTGTTGCCTAGCAAAACATAACATGGTAAACTAATTAAAACAGTCATTCCAAATACAGAGAAAGAGAAGGAAATTATGGATATAGGGATAGAAAAAGAAGACTATAAACTAACACTAGATATACTAAAAGACCTTTGGGCTAAAACATATAATACCGATGGTAAACCAGATTGGTCTCATATTTTGCCTTATTATGACGAGAACATTTACTTTAGAGACTCAATTCAAGAGATTCATGGATTAGTTGATTTTGTTGAGATGACAAAAAGATTGACTGAGCGATCATCTGATTTAAAAATGGACTTAATCAATGTTGCACAACAAGAAAGCAATTTTTTTATTGAATGGGAAATGACCATTGGTTTCAAGAAATATCCAAACTCCATTCTTTATGGTGCCTCCAGATTAACCATAAATGAAAAAGGGAAAATTATCGTACAAAGAGATTATTATGATCTATGGGGTGATATTTTTGATAATATTCCTTATTTCAAAAACAGATATAGAAAGTTCATGCACAAAAAGTTTGGGTGATTATATGGAAAACAACGGGATACGATTTAAGAAATATTTTAAAGAGTATAAGATCTCAAATGTGACTACAATGATAAAAAACAATTCAAAAAAACCAAAGTCTTGCCAAGATATTTATCAGGACAAACTTGTTGTCATTACAGGTGCCACTTCTGGTATTGGCTATGCAACTGCAAAAAAGTTTGCTTCAATGGGTGCTCATTTAATTTGCGTTAATAGAGATAAAGAACGATCAGAGTTATTGAAAAATGAAATAGAAGAAAAGTATCATGTTCAGTGTGATTATATATTAGCAGATTTTAGTGTCATGGAAGAAACATTTAATGTGGCATTTGAACTGTTAAAAATTGAAAGAAATATCGATGTAATCATTCATAATGCAGGTGTTCATCTTACCAAAAGACAATTAACAGAGGCAGGCATAGAGAAAGTTTTTATGGTAAACTACCTTTCTTCATTCATTATAAATTACCTGCTAAAGGAAAAACTAAAAAAACAAGGGAAATGTAGAATCATACTTGTGAATTCTGAAGGACATCGATTTGCTCCGTGGGGAATGCGCTTTGATGATTTAGATTGGTCCAAAAGGCGATACACAGGTTTAAAGAGTTATGGAGCTGCGAAACTTGCACAACTATTATCTATGAAAAAATTTGATGACTACTTCATTGGGACAGGTGTGACCATTAATGCCATGCATCCAGGAGCCGTCGAGTCATCAACAGGAAAAGAAAATGGTAGATTCTATAAATTATTTAAGCAAAAAGTATTAGATAGGGCATTAAAACCGGTATCCTTTGCTTCTGAAGCATTATACTATTTAAGTGTTTCTAAAGACTTAGAAAATGTGAGTGGTAAATTTTTCAACTTAACCACACTTGAAGAACCTGCACCGCCCGCTTTAGACAAAGATATAGCGGAGAGATTATGGCATATTAGTTTGAATTTAGCAAATTTATTTGATGGAGAATAGAATGGAACATAAAGTGTATGATGCAATTATTGTGGGGGCAGGTCTTGCAGGCTTGACTTCAGCAGCCTTTCTTTCAAAAGCAGGTAAAGACATTTTGTTAATAGAAAAAAATGCTGAGGTGGGGGGGCTTGTTAATTCCTTCCAAAGAGACGGCTTTGTATTTGATGCAGGTGTAAGAGCCATTTTACATGTGGTCATCAAAATGTTGCAAACATTGGATTTAGACATTGAAATATTAGAAAGCAAGGTCTCTGTTGGAGTAGCAGATAAAATCATCAGCTTTGATAGTGAAAAATCCATTGATGACTATAAAGATCTATTGAAAGCACTCTATCCAGAAAACCAACAGGACATAGAAAAAATTATAAAAGAAGTGATTAGGATTATGGATTTAATTGATGTGGTATATGCCATAGATAATCCTATTTTTAAAGACATGAAAAAAGACAAAGCTTATTTATTTAAAGAGCTTTTACCATGGTTGCCTAAGTTTTTGTATTCATTAAACCAAATAGATAAGCTATCAACTCCCTGTGATGACTATCTGGCAAACTTAACTCATAATCAGTCTCTAATTGACATCATTGCACAACATTTTTTCAAGGACACACCTACTTTTTTTGCTTTAAGTTATTTTTCCTTATATAAAAGTTATGTTTATCCAAAAGGTGGCACAGGAAAACTAACAGAAGCAATGGCTGACAAAATACGTGAGTTTAATGGTCAGATCGTTACCAATACAAAGATTAAGAAAATTCATGCGGATGAACAATATGTTGTTGACCAAGCTAACAATCAGTATTTTTATAAAAACCTGATATGGGCAGCGGATTTAAAAACATTTTATGAAATAACCAATGTGGAACAATTATCACCTAATTTAGTGGAAACTTTTAAAAAGGCCAAAT
>SKID01000054.1 GCA_007116605.1 Tissierellia bacterium | reverse complement strand
TAAAGAACATGGTATTTGGAAAATTTATCGAGAAATCAATTTCAGGCCGTAAATTATAGACAAGTGTTTTGTAATTGACTACAAAAAATAGTTTCATTCTCTAGTCTGTCATGTTATAATAGCTCATAATTTACCCCTTAACAGATTGGAGGATCAGAATGAGAAAAGTAAAATTAGGAATACTAGGAGCTACTGGGGCAGTAGGTGAGGAAATGCTCAATGTTTTAGCAGAGGTTAACTTCCCAGTAGCAGAATTAAGATTGTTAGCTAGCGAGCGAAGTGCAGGAAAAGAAATGATCTATCAAGGCAAGACATATGTGATCCAAGGTGTCAATGATGATGCTTTTGATGGATTGGATATCTTGCTTGTGGCAGTAGATAGCGGAATTAGCAAACAGTATACACCTATTGCAGTAGACCGTGGTGTGGTAGTCATTGATAATAGTAGTGCCTTTCGTTTAGTTGATACAGTGCCATTGGTGGTGCCAGAAGTCAATCCAGAAGATATAGCAAAACATCAAGGGATTATTGCCAATCCTAATTGCTCTACCATTATTGCAGCTACAGCCTTAAATGTATTGAATAAATTTAGCACGATTAATCGAATGATTGTTTCTACATATCAAGCCGTATCCGGTGCTGGTGTTGAAGGAATTTACGAGTTAGATCAACAAGTTAAAGATATATTAGATCAAAAACCTGTAACATGTAAAACTTTTCAATACCAAATCGCTTACAATTTAATTCCGCAAATTGGACCTTTTAATGAACAAGGCTACTCTGAGGAAGAAATGAAACTGCAAAATGAGGGACGGAAGATTTTCCACAACCCTAATTTAAATGTGAACTGTACTTGTGTTAGAGTCCCAGTGTATCGTAGTCACTCAGAATCGATTACGATTGAAACACATGAAGAAATCACAGTAGACAAAGCGAAAGAACTGTTGAAATCTGCTCCCGGAGTAAAATTGGTAGATAACTGGCATGAAGGTCAATATCCCATGCCATTAGATACTTCAAATCAAGACTTGATCTACGTAGGAAGAATTAGAAAAGATGAAAGTGGCCCCAATGCTTTAAGTTTATGGTGTTGTGGTGATCAAGTCAGAAAAGGTGCTGCAACGAATGCTGTTCAAATTGCTCAGTTACTAGTAGAACAGCTAGCTTAATCCCTTAGGAGTCATTGTAAAGTTTAAGTGGACATTAGCCATGGTAAATATCTTTACTCTATGAGGAAGAAGGTCGTAGTTTTACTAAACAACTTCCAAGGTTTAGTTCACATTAGATCCTATTGATGATATGGGTCTATTGAATAAAATATTGAAGATGAGTCGCTATCAAAACTTAATGGATTTCATTAAGAAGATAGCGACTTTCTCAGATAGTTAAAGCCTCGTATTGCATCATTTTTAAAACAGAGTTCATGACATTTCAAGGAGAATGAAAGATGTTTTGTTTATCCCATGATTAACAGTGTTAAGACGCCCACTTCTTAAGTGGGAATAAATTATATAAGGAAAGTCCGTGGATAAGGGTTTATAACATTCAAGTGGCGTTTAAACGCCATCTGAATCTAAGAGTTCTGTTAATTCTATATGATAAGAAGAAAAGGAGGGCATGATGATTTATAAAAAAGGTTTAGAGCTCATTGGTCATACTCCTATGTTTCAGTTGCCTAACGAAAATATTTTTTTGAAGCTCGAAAAATACAATTTAGGAGGCAGCATTAAAGATCGAGCGGCTCTTGGAATGATTGAAGCAGCAGAAAGAGATGGTTTATTAAATAAAGATAGCGTCATTATTGATGCTACCAGTGGGAATACGGGTATTGGATTGGCTTTGGTAGGCAAACTTAAAGGATATGCAGTGACGATTGTCATGCCTGATACGATGAGTGTAGAGCGACGCAATTTAGTGAAAGCCTATGGTGCAGAGTTAATATTGACTGATGGGAAATTAGGCATGAAAGGAGCTATTGATGTTGTCAATGAAATAGCTTCTGGAAAGCCAAAGTATTTTTTGCCCAATCAATTTTCTAACCCTGCTAATTGGCAAAAACATTATGAAACAACAGGAGTTGAAATTATAGATCAGGTGCCTGATGTAGACATCTTTTTGTCTGGTGTTGGGACAGGTGGGTCTTTTGTTGGTATCTCTAAGCGCTTGAAAGAATATAACTCGAACATTATATGTGTAGCAGCTGAGCCGGTTGATTCTCCAGTTTTATCGGGTGGTAAGCCAGGTCCTCATAAAATACAAGGAATGGGTCCGGGTTTTGTTACAGATATTTTTGATTTTAAATATGCCGATCGAATCATTCAGATAACCTATGAAGATGCAGAAGATGAAACCATCAATTTTTCAAAAAATACGGGCATTTTAATAGGTCTTTCTAGTGGTGCAAATATTAGTGGTGCTAAAGCTTTACAAAAAATATATGGAAAAGATAAGAAGATTGTGACATTAGCTCCGGATGGTGGAGAAAAATATTTATCTTTAGGCATTTATTAGATAGCTAACAGTGCTTGGACACCACTTCTTAAGTAGGAGATAAGTGCTCTAAAGTCCTGCTAATCAAAACTAATTTTTAAGGATTATGATATGGATATAATCAACTGAATAGATAATAAGGTGGTCAGTGTTATGAAATGGATTGAAGATTTGCGCGAAAACATTCGTGTCGTACTCAGCAGTGATCCTGCGGCAAGAAACAAGCTGGAAGTTTTTTTGTTATATCCTCATATTAAAGCAATCATGATCTATCGATTAGCCCATGGTTTATATAAAAGAAAGAGATTTTTTATGGCCAGATGGCTATCTAATATTGCTAGATTGATGACAGGAATAGAGATACATCCTGGAGCAACTATTGGTAAAGGATTGTTTATAGACCACGGCATGGGAGTAGTTATAGGTGAGACTGCTATTGTAGGCAACTATGTACTAATGTATCATGGAACCACTTTAGGAGGCACGGGCAACGAGAAAGGGAAAAGACATCCTACAGTGGAGGACCATGTGATTATAGGTTCAGGTGCAAAAGTATTAGGCAATATTGTGATTAGGGAAGGTACAAAAATAGGAGCCAATGCAGTGGTTTTAAAGAGTACAAATCCTTATACTACCGTTGTTGGCATCCCAGCAAAAGAGATTACGTCTCATCATCAGCAAGGTCCTAAAGGATGAAATAGTGTCCTCTCTGCTTAATATTTAGAGAG
>SKID01000213.1 GCA_007116605.1 Tissierellia bacterium | reverse complement strand
TTGAGTCTCCCTTGTTTTCTATCAAGCTTAGAAAATCCTCTTGAGAAACAGTGGCCTGATTAATGATAAACTCAGTGCAATAGGCAAAGATAATGTCTTCTTCTCTTGTGAAGCCTTCTAACTCATCCGCTGTATGTTTTATCTCAACTTCTTCTACAACCAGGTCTTCTATTTTTTCACCTTTAAGATATAATAGTGCACCTTCAAGCAAATAGACAAATCCTTGTCCGCCTGCATCAACCACTCCTGCTTGCTTTAGAACCGGTAGCATGTCTGGTGTTCTTCTCAAAGCATCTTTTGCCTGTTCTATTACAATGCCTAAAAACTCCACATAGTCTTCTGTCTGATCGCAGATTTCAATAGCTTTTTCTGCTGACTCTCTTGCTACAGTTAAAATAGTTCCTTCAACTGGTTTCATAACTGCTTTGTATGCTGTATCCGATGCTTGTTTTAAGGCATGAGCTAAAACAGGTGTCGTTAGTGCTTTTTTGTTTTTTAATCCTTCAGAAAACCCTCTAAGTAACTGTGATAGAATAACTCCTGAGTTTCCTCTAGCACCTAATAAAGAGCCATTAGCCGCCGCTTTTGAAGCTTGTTCAAAATCTGCATAATTGTGATTCATAATTTCTCTAACAGCGGCTTGAATTGTTAAATTCATATTTGTTCCTGTATCACCATCAGGAACAGGAAATACGTTCAACGCATCTACTATATTTTTATTTTTTTCTAAGTAAGCTGCCATCGTTACAACAAATTCTTTAATCGCAGCTTCATCCATTCCGATAAAACTCATTTTGTCCTCCTTGATCTACTGAACTCTGACACCTTGAACATGTACATTCACATTAACAACTTCTAATCCAGTATATTTTTCTAAATTGTATTTTACTTTTGCAATCATATTTTCTGCTACTGTTGAAATTCTAACACCGAATTGTACAATCACAAACAGATCTACGATAATTTTATTTTCTTTAATCGTAATCTTGACACCTCTTGTCACATGTTCTTTTCTTGCCAGTTCAAAGAAGCCTTCCGTTGCACTTTTTGCAGCCATTCCTACAATGCCATAACACTCAATTGCAGCCAAGCCTGCTAGTGTAGCAACGACTTGTTCATCAATATTGATAATTCCATTATCATTTGTTATTTTAACTGACATGTCATATCCTCCAAATTTATAGTCTCTACAAACTTTATTATACAGAGTTAAAATATTTATTGCAATAAATAGTTTTTAGTGTTAAAATATAACAGTTGATTTAAGGAAAGAATATTAGGATAAAGAAGGTTTCGTTAGGAGGTGTTATTATGGCTAGAGTTTGTGAAGTATGTGGTAAAGGAAATGTATCAGGTCACAGTATAACTCACTCTGATAAAAAAATTAAAAGGGTTTGGAAACCAAATTTAAGACGAATAAAGATTGTTGTAAATGGTTCTCCTATGAGAAAAAATGTTTGTACTCGATGCATTAGATCGGGAAAAATTGAAAGAGCCGTATAATAATGGTTATTAAAAAATGCGATTGGTTCGCATTTTTTTGCTTTTTGAAAAGCGATGAAAAAACAGACCGCCCTTCTCGGCGGTCTGTTTTAATCACATCATCATTTAAAACTCAGCATGTTTGGGTGTTCTAGGAAATGGAATCACGTCACGAATATTGCTAATGCCTGTTAGATACATGATGAGACGCTCAAACCCTAGTCCATATCCTGAATGATAAACACATCCGTATTTTCTTAATTCTAAATACCACCATAAGTCTTCTGCTTCAATGCCAGCTTCTTCAATACGTGTTAAAAGGTGATCGTATCGCTCTTCTCTCTGACTACCACCAATGATTTCTCCTACACCTGGAGCCAACAAATCCATTGCTGCAACTGTTTTCCCATCATCATTTCTTCTCATATAAAACGCTTTTATTTCTTTTGGATAATCTGTTACAAAAACAGGTTTATGATACACTTTTTCAGTAATATACCGCTCATGCTCTGTTTGTAAATCCATTCCCCATGAAACTGGAAATACAAAAGACTCCTTGCTTTGTTGGAGTATCTCAATAGCCTGTGTATATGTTATTCTTTCAAAATCTGATTCTATGACATTCTTTAACCGATTGATTAAGTCTTTATCAACAAATTGATTGAAAAATTGGATTTCTTCGGGATTGTTTGCAATCACATAGTCAATGACATACTTTATCATTTCTTCAGCTAAATCCATATTACCATGGATATCAGTAAAGGCCATTTCTGGTTCAATCATCCAAAATTCTGCAGCATGTCTAGCTGTATTTGAGTTTTCCGCTCGAAAGGTGGGTCCAAAAGTATAGACATTCTTATGGGACAAAGCAAATACTTCTGCTTCAAGTTGACCACTCACTGTCAAGCTGGTTTTTTTACCAAAAAAATCTTCCTTATAATCTATTTCTTGATTGCTTGTATTTGCTAAAGGCAAAGTAGTGACTTGGAATAACTCTCCTGCACCTTCTGCATCATTGGCTGTAATAATGGGTGTGTTCACATAAACGAAATTCTTTTCTTGAAAAAATCGGTGGATTGCAAATGCAGCAGTGGAGCGCACTCGAAATGCAGCTGAATAAATATTAGCTCTTGGTCTTAAGTGAGCTATTGATCGCATGTATTCTAAGGTATGTCTTTTCTTTTGCAAAGGATAATCGCCATCTGAATCTGCAGCAAGTTGAATCATTGATGCTTTAATTTCAAAAGCTTGTTTTGCTTCGGGTGTGGCAACAAGCACTCCTTCCACACATATAGCAGCACCTGTTTTATACTTAGCCACTTCTTGATAATTTTGTAGAACACCTTCTTCAAAAACAATTTGAATATTCGAAAACATACTTCCATCATTGACTTCGATAAAACCAAAGCTTTTTGAGCTTCTAATGGTTCTTATCCATCCTTCTACTTTAACCTCTTTGTCGTAAAATTCTTGTGATTGACTGTAAATTGATTTAACTGATGTTGTTTGCATAAGAATCCTCCCTGTCTTCATAAATAAATACTAATGCGTCACCTTCGTAATAAGTGACATATGCATGGTCTTCCAATATGATATTACTGATACCAATAGACTCTCCTCTGTAAAGATCTTTTTCTTTAAGAGGATACTTAAAACCTTGAAGCGTTACCCCTTTAACACAATGGCTAATGGGTATGATAGAAAACAATTTACCTTTTTGATTAACAATTTCATGG
>SKID01000078.1 GCA_007116605.1 Tissierellia bacterium | reverse complement strand
TTTTTGAAAACTTTACTGAAATAATTAGCTTCTCTATAGCCTAAATCTAATGCGATATTGATAATTTGCATATCAGTATGAGCAAGAAGTTCTTTTGAAATATTAATCTTCAAAATGGAGATGTATTTAGTAAAATTCAATCCGGTTTGTTTCTTGAAAATTCTGCTCAAGTAATAAGGGCTAATATTGAAAAACTTGGCGGTTTCATCCAATGAAAAAGATTGATCTATATTGATATGAATATAGGCAATGATGTCATCGATATTAATAAATGTTGATACACCACTAGTGTTCTCAATATATTTATTTTTTATATCTAACAATTCTTTTATAATTAGTTTTATAAAATTAATAAAATGAAGTTTTAATATATATTTATTGGAATAAATTTTACGATTCGTTTCAATATTTAATAGCCCTTTTTTGATGGCAGTTTTATTAGTAATTTTAAAATTATCAATATCAGAGTATATAATGCCTGCTGATTGATTAACTATAGTCCATATATTTTGGATATTATCAGAAGAATTCTCATAGATGAGGTCAATGAGTTCTTCAGCATGAGTCAATGACAAAAGATATTTCTCTTGAATAATAGAACTAATTATAGAATGGATTTTTTCGTTGTATTTATCTAAAGTTGAATCAGTTTTATCCAAACAAAACTTTTTTATAGATTCGACTATTTTATTTCTTCGAATAGGTTTTAGCAAATAGTCTTCAATGTTAAGCTTGATGGCTTTATGGGCTAACTCAAATTCATCGTGTGCAGTTGTGATGATAATTGAGCAGGATGGATACTTCTCTTTAACAATCTTACTTATTTCTAAGCCGTTTCTACCAGGTATTCGTATATCCATAAAAACTAAATCTACTCGGTGCTTTTCCAGTAATCTCAAAGCTTCTTCACCATTTGAAGCTTCTCCAATTAAAGTAACGGGTAGATTGCTTTCTTTAATAATCATTTTTAGTGCATTTCTTTCTATTTCTTCATCTTCTACAATAAGTATATTCTTCATCATTAAACACCTATTTTATTACTATTTAAAACTCTCGGTTTTTATATAGATATTCACTTGTGTCCCTTTATCTTTTTCACTCTTGATTTCCAAACCTTGTCCACTCCCATAGTGATACATAAGTCGCATATGAGCATTGTATAATCCAATACCTGTACTATTATGAGTGTAGTAATGTTCTCCATTTAGTATTTTTTCGATTTTTTCTTTTTCAATCCCAACCCCATCATCAGCGACAGTTATTACCACATACCCTTCTAGTTGAGACGCGGAGATGCTGATACTACCTCCGTCTAAACTGCTTTCAATGGAATGATTAATACTGTTTTCGACAATAGGTTGTAGGATCATAAAAGGACACCTGATATGAGCTAAGTCTTCAGGTACATCTATAGAATATCTTAATCTATCACCTAATCTTAATTTTTGTATAGAAAGATAATTGGATACATGGGCAATCTCTAAAGAAAGATCAACTAACTGTGTGGAGTTCTTTTTCAATGTGTATCTCATCATTTCGGAAAAAGAATGGACAAGGTTCTCGGTTTTTTTTGCATTTTCCATTAATGCAAGACGTCCAATAGTGTTTAGAACATTAAATAAAAAGTGTGGATTGATTTGAGATTGCAATGCTTTCAATTCTGCCTCTTTCAAAGAACGCTCAAGCTCAGTTTTTAATGTAATGGATTCAAGGAGTTTCATGTTATTATCATTCAACCGTTCTTGGATTATATTAATATACTGTCTTTCTACAATATAATTGGTTACAGCAAACATCATTTCAGCAGATGCTTGAACTTGCTCAAATGATAAGACTGGGGTTTCTAGATAGGCTTCTTTAAAGACGGGATGATCCAGCAAACTAGGAGAAGGGATTAAAATATTATCCAGATCTTCGACTTCATCTTTAAGCCGGATTTGTCCAGCGAGAACAGCTCCAAGATAAGTGTCGTTTACGATGATGGGAATAGCAAAATCAGTAAGCCCCCCATGACAGGTATAAAAGAAGGGACCTCCTTTAATGGCTGCTTGTAATCCGCCATGAGCATCACATTTGTAGCAAATTTTTTTTCTGGCTGGATCGCTTCTGACTAGGTCGCAGTATCTTGTGAAATTACTACTTTTTGTAACAGGTTTACCAATACAGTCTACTGTAATAGATGCCATTCCAGTAGCAGTTGAAAACTCGTTTTGAATTTTTTGCAATTTCTCGATGTCAATAAAGTTTCTTAAGTTCATAAATTGTTTAACTTCGTTATCTTTCATATAGACATCTCCTGAAAAACGTTGTCATCATTATATAACAAAAAAATACTTTCATAAAGGTAAAATATTGCGCACAACAAGCAAAAAAACCACAGAAAAATAGAGTTTTAATAACCGTATCTTTTTTTAGCTTTATCAGTTCAAATATTACTCATCAACAACAAAATAAAACCCTTGGATGGTGCATTGTTAGGAATAAAATCCACATTGTTAGCAATTAAGTACGATATTGTTCATCGTATAATGAGTTAAATTAAATAAGGAGGAAACAACATGATTAAAGAAGCTTTAGGAATGATAGAAACCAAAGGTTTGGTAGCTTGTATTGAAGCTGCAGATGCTATGGTGAAATCAGCAAACGTTTTTCTTGTTGGTTATGAAAAAATTGGATCGGGACTAGTGACTGTAATGGTAAGAGGCGATGTAGGAGCAGTTAAAGCTGCTACAGATGCGGGTGTAGCTGCTGCAGGAAAAGTAGGGACAGTTGTAGGTGTACATGTGATTGCAAGACCACATGCTGATGTTGAAAAAGTATTACCCAAAAATGATAAATAGTAGAGGAGGATATCGTAATGAAAGATGAAATGATGGAAAAAATCATGGGTGAAGTGATGAAGAAAATGGAGTCAA
The DNA here is from genome assembly GCA_007116605.1 of Tissierellia bacterium. Taxonomy (GTDB): domain Bacteria; phylum Bacillota; class Clostridia; order Tissierellales; family Dethiosulfatibacteraceae; genus 38-11. The sequence continues at coordinate 342 of SKID01000078.1, read as the reverse complement.
ATTCGCAGAGTAATGAAGAAGCAGTTCAGAAAAATGTGGCTAAGACTTGTGCATCAACTGAATTTGTAGGTAGTTGTGCATTAGGGAAAACGATTGGACTAGTCATTGCAAATGTGGATAGTGCGATACACAGCTTAATGGGTATTGATCAAAAATACAGATCCATAGGCATCGTAGGAGCAAGAACTGGAGCAGGTCCTCATATATTTGCTGCTGATGAAGCAGTTAAAGCAACAAATACAGAAATATTAAAAATTGAATTACCAAGAGACACTGAGGGTGGTGCAGGACATGGATCGCTAATCATTTTTGGTGCAGAAGATGTTTCGGATGCAAGAAGAG
>SKID01000031.1 GCA_007116605.1 Tissierellia bacterium | reverse complement strand
TATTAAGACCCTTTGTTTTTTAACATTAAAATGAAACAAAGGGTCACATAATGCGCGACTCGGGTACGTGTTTTATCCTTTTTAACTAAAGGGAAAGGAAGCAAAGGATCCAATAATGCGCGACTCATCAACAGGACTCTTGGGTCAGATGTCGTTATAACGGCAACTAAACCTTAGAGACCGTTATCCAGGGACTCTACAGGGCTATTCCCCCACTTGAACAAGTGGAAACTTGCACTGTGAGTCATCGGAGATGCATGATTTATCCTTTTACTTACTGAGATAAAATAAAGCAAAGCATCCAATAAGGCGCACCTCTAAACCGTGTTTTATCCTTATGTGACAAAATACCAAAAACGAAACCAGATCCCTAGATTAATCTACGAGACCTGGTTTCTACGATTCTCTTTTCATGCTTACTCCTTTTGGTGGAATCACACCTGTATGAATTTTAGCAATATTCTGTAGGTCAGAATATATACTTAAAACATCTACTCTTTTAACCACATCAATCATGTATCGGTTAGGCTAATCAAATATCTTTTGTTTCCTCCCGGACTCACCACGGGATTTGAAAACCAATTTGCCCCTTCATCTACATTTTTGGAAAGAAGAGTATTTGTTGTAATTTAATTATAACGAATATTCTTAAAATATTCAACCCTTTTTTAAAAAAACAAGCATTTTTTATTTTCCTTAAACTTTCTGATGCTATCTCTCATGTTTTGTGATATAATATGCTGTATACAAAATGCGATATACAAAGAATCAGAATGCCAGTCTGATGCAACTATTGATAAAACTAAGGTACAAAGACAAGGAGTGTTTGATGGCTGAACTGGAACTAAAATCTTATGCTAAAATTAATTTGCTGTTAAATATTGTATCAAAAAGACAAGATGGCTATCATATATTAGAAACAGTGATGCAAAACGTGGATATATATGACGAAGTAAAGATTAAAAAAACAGAAAGAGAAATAAAAATACATTCTGACAGTGTAGCCTTACCCAAAGATCATCGGAACATTGCTTATCAAGCGGCAGACAAGATGATTAAAAGATATGGTTTAAAAGAAGGTTGCTATATTGACATCAAAAAAAACATCCCTCAAGGGGCGGGTTTGGCAGGTGGAAGCAGTAATGGCGCAGCAGTTCTGATAGGGATGAATCATTTATGGCAATTAGGTTTAAACCTGAATGAATTAAGAACACTAGGACAAGAAATCGGTGCAGATATTCCTTTTTGCTTAACTGGAGGTACTTGCCTTGCAGAAGGCATTGGGGAAATCGTGACCCCTGTGCCACCATTTGAGTGGAGGAATCTATTAATTGTTCAACCTGAGTTAGAACTTTCAACAAAAGAAATGTATAGTTTAATAACCTCGGAGCATATGAATAGGTATCCGATGCAAGCTCTTTTAAAAAGCTTAAATGATAAAGCGTATTTAAGGGTGATTAGACAGTCTGAAAATATTTTTGAGAAGATCGCTTGTGACAGATATCCACAAATTTCTAAGCTAAAACAAGAAATGCTAGAAAGTGGTGCGATCAAAAGCTTAATGACGGGCAGTGGATCTGCTGTGGTGGGTTTTTATAAAAATGAGCAAGAACTTCAAATAGCCTTTGATTTCTTTAAACGAAATTATTTGAAAACATATAAAACCAAAACAATTAATCGAGGAGTAAGTTATGGAGAAAAAGCTAGACATCATTAATATGAACGAATACAAACCATTAAGGGATATTGTTTTTGAAACGCTTAAGGATGCCATATTAAAGGGTAAGCTAGAGCCTAAAGAAAGATTAATGGAAATACAATTAGCAGAACAACTTGGTGTGAGTAGAACACCTGTGAGAGAAGCCATTCGAAAGCTAGAACTAGAAGGGCTAGTGATTATGGAACCACGAAAAGGCGCTTATGTGTCTGATATCTCTTATGAAGATATTATTGATACATTAGAAGTTCGAGAAGCTTTAGAAACCTATTCAGTTAGACTTGCTATTCAAAAGAATGCAGCTGAAAAAGTATATGAACTAGAGCTATTAAACGATGAATTTAAAAGAGCTTTTATTGAAAAAGATATTCAAAAAATGGTATTCTTAGATACGACGATACATAATAATTTATTAGCTTTATCAGGTAATAAAAAACTCATCTCATTTATGGATGCTTTAAATGAAATTATGCAAAGATTTCGCTTAATTTATTTTAATGAGTCTTATAATCCAGAGCGTATTATTGCAGAACACTTTGAAGTGTTTCAAGCAATAAAAAAGAATGATACTGAAGGAGCTGTGGAAGCGATGGAAAGACATTTATGTAGCTTAAAAGACGATATCAAAAAAGTATATAATAAGGAATAATGATGTTGAAATATAAATTAGTAGCTTGTGATTTAGATGATACCCTTTTAAGGCAAGATTTTTCAGTAAGTGAAAAAAACTTGCAAGCCATCAGACGTGTTCAATCCTTAGGAACGCGATTTGTTATCATAACCGGTCGTATTACGGCTGCAGCTTTGCCAATCATTAAAAGTATTGGTATTCAAGAGCCTTTTGCTACTTTCCAAGGCGCTTCTATTGTAGACTATACAACAATGGAAGAATGGTACCGCTGTGATTTAGAAAGAAACCAAATAGTTGGCATTCTTAGATATGCAGAAATGCATAACATCCATGTGAACATTTATGATCATGAAAAAATATATGTGAAAGCTCTTAACCAGTGGACTGATTTGTATCAAAATTATGCAAGAAATGTTGAAATCGTTCCTGTAGGATCTTTGCAGGCTTATGCCTTTGAGAAGACACCTAAAATGATTTTGGTAGGAGAACCTGAACAATTAAAAAAAGCGGAGAAGGCGATTTCAGAGTTTATTCCTAGTCATGTGAATATGTTTTATTCAAAGAAAAACTTCTTAGAATTTACCAACCTTAATGCTACTAAAGGCCATGCATTGGCATTTTTAGCTGATAAATGGGGGATTGATCCTTGGGAAACCATGGCAATAGGGGATAATTTTAACGATTTATCCATGATTGAGTATGCAGGCATGGGTGTGTGTGTTGAAAACGGTGAGCAAGGTGTTAAAGAGAAATCCCAATATATTACTGGAACGAATGAAAATGACGGTGTTGCTCAAGTGCTAGAAAAATTTATTCTTTCATAATTAAAAAAAGTAACAACCCCCATCTATCAAAGGCGGGGGTTGTTGTTGATATATGTGGAGTATTTAATTGTTAATTATAGTCCAAAC
>SKID01000136.1 GCA_007116605.1 Tissierellia bacterium | reverse complement strand
TGGTATGTTTTCCAAAGATGTGGCATCTTTAGGATCGTATCCTTGTATGGCTTTTAAAGCTTTTCTACCATCACTGACACGATGAGTAAAGGGACCAATTTGATCTAGAGAAGACCCAAAAGCGATCAGTCCATATCGAGAAACTGTACCATATGTTGGTTTAATTCCTATGAGACCACAAAAAGATGCTGGCATCCGTATTGAGCCACCTGTATCCGATCCAATCGTTACTTTAGCCAGCCCTGCTGCTGCAGCTGCCGCAGAGCCACCAGATGACCCTCCGGGAACATACGATAGATTCCAAGGGTTTTTAGTTGGGAAAAACGCTGAATTTTCGTTAGAAGATCCCATAGCAAACTCATCCATGTTTAATTTTCCTAAAATAATGGCTCCTTGTTTTTCTAATTGCTCAACTACCGTTGCATTATAAGGAGGCACAAAATCTTCTAACATTTTTGATGCACAAGTTGTTGGAATATTTTTAGTACATAAATTGTCTTTTATAGCTACAGGTATACCTGCCAATCCTTTTAGAGTATCTCCTCTTTTAATGCTTTCATCAATTTTGTCTGCTTGTTTATAAGCTTTGTCTTGTGATTGATGTAGATAGGACTGAATCTGATGATCATACGATGCGATTCTGTCATAATAGAATTGCACTAACTCTTTGGCAGAATACTGCTTATCTGTCAAATCTTTTTGTAACTCATCAATCGTTTTTATATGTAAATCCACTGATTACCTCCTATTCAACCACTTTGGGTATACAAATGGCTGTTTCTCTCATCACCTTCACATTTTGGTACAATGCTTCTCGATCTTCAAAAACAACCACTTCATCTTGTCTTAGCTTCATTGCCTTCTCGTGTAAATCAACCATCTCTAAACCTTCTAGATTTTCTTGGCTAATTTGATCAAAGTGACTCAAAAGCGCTGTAAACTCATCTGCTAACACTTTTGTTTCCGATTCTGAAAAAACTAAGTTTGCTAATTTTGCAATATAGGTTACTTCTTGTTCTGTAATTTTCATGTAATTGATCCTCCATTATTAGTAGGCTTAAAAACTTAACTTCATCAGCATTATGGTTTTACTCGATTGATATCTCTAGGTAGTAACGTGGCTTTTCGAATATTATCCAGTCCTAAAAACATCATGGTAATGCGTTCTAAACCAATGGCTAATCCTCCATGGGGAGGTATTCCATACTTGAATGATTCTAAGTAAAAATCAAAGTTTTCAGGTGTTCCACCAAATTTAATGATATTATCCACAAGTTGATCGTAATCATGAATTCTCTGTCCTCCTGTGGTAATCTCTAATCCTTTAAAGATTAAATCAAAGGACTTTGTCATCCCTTGATGTTGATCATCAGGCATGGTGTATAAAGGTCGCTTTGAAGCAGGATACTTGGTCAAAAAAACAAAATCTGAATCATATTTTTCTTTTACATATTGTGCCAATAATTTTTCACCTTCTGAATCGATGTTGCCAACAGGTGATGTTTTACCGTATTCTTCTAGTAAAATGTCTTGAGCTTTTGATAGTGGAATTCTAGGAATTTTATCAATCTTAGGCAGTGTAGCTCCCATGATCTCAAACTCTTGAGGACATGTTTTTTCTAAATGACTAATCATGTGTTTGAGCAAATCTTCTTCTAGGTCCATAATATCGTCTTCACTTTCTATAAATCCCATCTCTAAGTCTAAACTCATATATTCATTTAAGTGCCTCCAAGTACTGTGTGGTTCGGCACGGTATGCAGCACCAATCTCAAAAACCCTTTCAAAACCTGCTCCTACCATCATCTGCTTATAAAACTGAGGGCTTTGTGCCATAAATGTTCTTGTCCCAAAATAATCTAACATAAACACATCTGATCCACCCTCTGTTTCAATCCCAATAATTTTAGGGGTGTGAATTTCTGAAAATCCTTGTCCTATTAAAAAGGCACGATAGGCTTCCACGATTTCTTGTTGTACTTTAAAGACAGCTCTTCTGTCCATTCTTCTTAATGAAATCGTTCGATAATCTAATTGTTTCTCTAATGAAGCTTGAATTTCTTTGCCATTAATTGAAAAAGGCAGTAAATCGTATTTTGCTACACCCACAATATTAATTTGTTTAACAGCTACTTCAAGTCCCATAGGTGCTTTGTCATTTTTTGTACACATACCAAGTACACTCACTGATGATTCTAGTCTCAGTTCTGACATTACTGTTTCATCTTCAACAATCATCTGAACCACACCACTGCGATCTCTTAAAGAAACAAAAGAAAAATCTTTAAACTTTTTGATCTGGTGAATCCATCCATTGAGAGACACTTCTTTCCCGATCCATTGTGATAATTCCTTTACCAATACTCTTTTCATAACATCCTCCAACGTTTTTGATTCATCCATAAAACAACTAAAAAAACCTTCGCATCTTAAATTATTCATTTAAGGACGAAGGTTGTATTCGCGGTGCCACCTTAATTAGCTTGTAGCTCTCTCATCAGTACAGTCTCAATATGACAGACGATACCTATCTGCTATAACGTGCAAATCACGTCCAAATCTACTCTCAAGAGATTTCGGTTGGAAACTCAGGGATGTTCTTCAATCAACCTTATGGACCGGACTTTCACCCTCACCGGCTCGCTTTACCACAGACATTCATTTACTCTTCCCATCATCGTTGTTATGGATCATTTTTCTTGATTATAGAGTAATATAATTGCCTTGTCAACCATTTTATAGATTGTTAATTTAACTTCTACCATTCTATGTTATAATAACGTATAAGTAAACGGGTTACCGTCTGCAAATGAAATGAACATTGCTTTAAATGTTAATAAGGAGGATGCTTGTTATGCGAAAACTATTGGCCCGAATTGTACTGAATATGGTTGCCATTTGGATTGCTGCAAATTTTATATCCGGAGTTTCTTATCCATCAATAGAAGGACTATTCTTTGCTGCCATTATTTTTGGCCTTGTTAATGCCGTGGTTAAACCGATATTAATTGTGATCTCCTTTCCCCTCACTATTATGACATTAGGATTATTTTTGTTAGTCATTAATGGCATCACATTTGAAATCACTACTGCTTTAACAGCATTGTCAAGTCGTTCTTTTTTAGCTTCTATGCAAGCAGGCGTGATTATAACGATCAGTAACTGGTTCTTGTATAGCCTTTTTGGCAAAGATTTGAAAAAATAGTACAGAGGATGACCATGGAAAAGATTTTAGTTATTTACAATCCTACTTCAGGCAAAGAAACAGCTCA
>SKID01000170.1 GCA_007116605.1 Tissierellia bacterium | reverse complement strand
TGACAATGGGTCCTCCCCAATGAATGGGTTCGTTAATAGGTTCTCCTGAGAACAGTAATACTTTACAATCTGACTTGCCAGCTATTTCAATCATACCTCCAGTATTAAACAAAACAGCATGATAAGGGGTTACTTCTTGTTCATCTGCTGGCAAAAAGCAATTGCCTTCATAAATATACATCACCACTTTTTGATTGTTTTTGACGGTATATTTAAACACCGCTCCTTGATTCAATGAAATATCTAAATATTGACAAGGAACCACAAGCTCCTGCACAGGTCCTACCGCATCCATAAATGAACCCGCTATAACCTTTACTTTTATTCCATTTTTTAGGTAAACTTCAGGAATATCTTTGGCTTTTATTTCGCGATACCTTGGGTTCATCATTTTATCCGCAGAAGGTAAATTGACCCATATTTGAAAACCCTCCATGCCTATTTCGCTATTTTGAGGCATTTCTTGGTGAATGATGCCACCACCTGCAGTCATCCATTGCACATCACCTTCACTGATTGTTCCTCTATTACCCATACTATCTCCATGGTCTACTTTACCCTTAAGCATATAAGTGACCGTTTCAATACCTCGATGGGGATGCCATGGGAAGCCAGGCATATATTCATCCGGGTTATTTGAACCAAAATGATCAAGTAATAAGAAAGGATCAAAATCTGGAATTTGATGATAGCCAAAAACTCTTCTCAATTTTACACCTGCACCATCAGTGGTAGGTCTGGCCTTGACAATTTGTTTAATTTTACTGGTCTTCATGAGTCCACCTCTCCTTTTTCGTTACCTCTATTTTAACACTTTAACTAAGACTATTCAATCCAATCTAAAACTGTTATAATGTTTATTCAAGAATACTTTCAAATAGCATTAAATTGATTTATCCGATGACTCACAGTGCTTTGAGCAAGATAGTTGTGGATTAATTTTTTTCTATCCAAGATTCCTTTTGATAATCATCTTTCGTTTAACTTAAATATGCTACAAGGAGCTTACATGAATCAAAAAATTATTGAATTATTGCTCAGAAACAAACCCGTATCACGAAAAACCATTGGTTATATGAGTGCAATCTCAGGTGCCCTTTGTAATATTGTATTATTTGTTATTAAACTCATCGTCGGGCTATTGGTGAATAGTATTGCCATTACAGCAGATGCTTTTAATAATTTGTCAGACCTAGGTACAAATTTGGTGTCTTTTATTGGTTTTACTTATGCAGATAAACCGGCAGACAAGGACCACCCTTTTGGTCATGGTCGATTTGAGTATGTATCTGCATTAATCATCTCTATCATTATTCTCGTCTTCAGCTATGAACTGATTCGGTCCTCTATTGTAAGACTTTTAAATCCAGCGCCTGTTTTTTTCGAAAGTTTTGTGGTCTGGACCTTACTAACTTCTATTCTTGTTAAGCTATGGATGGCCTTTTTTAATCATCGTTTAAACACAATGATGCACTCCTATAATCTTGATGCCATTTTTTTAGATAGTATCGGTGATGTATTAGCCACTTTTGTTGTTCTTATCTCCGTTATATTGTCTACTTTCTTTGATTTTCCCTTTGATCCTTTGGCGGGCATAGGTGTTGCCTTATTTATTGGTTACAATGGTGTTACCATTCTAAAAAACACCGTTAATGCTTTAATTGGCACTCGTCCACAATCAGACCTTACTCAAGAAATGACTGATTTCATAAAAGGCTTTAAAGAAATAGAGGGCCTACATGATTTGATTATCCATGATTATGGTCCTGAGACTAAATTGGCTACTATTCATGTTGAAATGAGTTGTGATTATTCCTTTATTGAAGCTCATGCAGTCATTGATACCATTGAAAATCAAGTGAAAGAGCAATTTGGCATTGACTTGGTCATTCATGTAGATCCTATACAAGAAAAATGTGAAGGGGTATTGTCTTATCAGCAAATGATTGAGTCTTTACTATCCCATTACGAACAAGTTATAGAAGCCCATGATTTTCGCGTCGTCAGTGAAAGAGGTGCTCCTATAATTGTGTTTGATGTGGTTGTTCAAAATACTTTAAGTTATAAGGAAATTGAAAAGCTTAAGAAGCAACTTAACAAAGACTTTAAAACCCTTAAAAGTCCCTATCATTTTACTTTTAACATAGAGACAAAAGATACTTTTATATACCAATAAATAACAGACAGATCACTTCGTGATGTTCTGTCTGTTATGATATATCCCTTTTCAATTGAATAAACACTAATTTTTCAAAACAAGTCTCTATACATATGAGGTTTTCTAAAAGCCATCAAGGGTTTTACCTTAATCCGATTTGTTGGGAACACCCGACCATTTTCTTTAAGATAAACCATCATTTTCACACTACCTTCTAGTTTTTCCTGATAGCATCCATCATCTTCTTTTTCAAAAGCATTGGGTCCAAATATACCTGAAAAACCAGCTGCTTTACTGCCCACATAATTGGCATACATCACATAACAGTTATTGACCCGACCTCTAATATTTGCCAAAGAATACAAGTATTGCCATTGTTCTTCATACCAGTTATATGCTCTGCCATCATTGTCAGGTATGGCTAATAAATCCACTCCATTAATCGCTAAAACACGAGTGAGTTCCATATGAACGAGCTCATCTCCAAATAATAATCCAATCCTTCCTAATTCTGTGTCCACAAACACCGGTTTTTCACCATATTCATCTAATTGACCCTCTTCTGGGTAAATTCGATAGTACTCTCCTAAAACCCCTTCTTTATTAATGACAAAAATTCGATTGCTTGTCTTACCCTTTTGCTCTACTACACCACTCATGATTACAATCGCGTCATAGTTTATCAATATGGGTTTTAACTCTTCAAATAATGATAACACCTCTTCATAGGCAACGACTGCTTGGGTTCCATTAATGATGTCTCTTGGGAATAAGACTAATTTAATATTATTATTTAGTTGATCAACTGTCCATTTTTTGATAATCTTTTTATTTTCGGTAAAATTTCCCGTTTCATTGGTTTTTAACTGAATGACTGACGCTAGAAAATCCTCTCCTCTTGGAAGTCTTTGTTTCGTTTGTCTAAAAAACCAATTAGGGTTCCAACAATAGGTGTGCCTAGACAATTCTTTATAGAACTGCTTTTTTTCCATCTTTTTATCATTGTCTTCCAACTCAATAATGGCATATGCAATGCCTTCGGTATCGTTCACACTATCAAGGACACGACCATCGGCATCAATGATACAAGCAACACCATCAAAAACAGTTCTGTTTT
>SKID01000370.1 GCA_007116605.1 Tissierellia bacterium | reverse complement strand
TGTTGAATGTTTCTTGAATCTCTCTACGACGATTAGTCTCTGTGATAGCCGCTTCCATTGATCGAGTGATCTTATCTGCATACATAATGACTTTTCCATCTAGATTTCTTGCAGCCCTTCCTATGGTTTGAATAAGTGAAGTTTCAGAACGTAAAAATCCTTCTTTGTCTGCATCTAAAATTGCAACTAAGGATACCTCTGGTAAATCTAAACCTTCTCGTAAAAGATTAATCCCAATTAATACATCAAACTCGCCCATTCTCAGATTTCTGATAATATTCATCCTCTCTATGGTATCAATATCTGAGTGCAGATATTCTACTTTAATCCCCATTTCTTTAAAATAGCTTGTTAAGTCTTCTGACATTCTTTTAGTTAAGGTTGTCACTAAAACTCTTTGTTTACGGGCTACCACATGACGAATTTCTTGAATTAAGTCATCAATTTGACCTTGTACAGGCTTAACAATCACTTGCGGGTCTATCAGGCCTGTAGGTCTTATAATCTGTTCTACAATATGTTGGGAATGTTCTTGTTCATAAGGACCTGGGGTGGCACTTACAAAAATGGCTGAATTAATCTTTTTTTCAAATTCTTCAAATTTCAATGGTCTATTATCTAAAGCTGATGGTAATCGAAAGCCAAAATCCACTAATGTCTGCTTACGAGCACGATCACCATTATACATTCCTCTGACTTGAGGAAGAGTGACATGAGACTCGTCGATCATCAGTAAAAAATCATCTGGAAAATAATCCAACAAGGTATAGGGTCTTGTGCCTGGAGCTAAATTATTAATATGCCTTGAATAGTTTTCTATTCCTGTACAAAAACCCATTTCTTTGAGCATTTCCATATCATATTTTGTTCTCTGTTCCAATCTTTGAGCTTCTACTAACTTGTTTTCGTCATATAATTGTTTTAACCGTTCTTCTAGTTCTTTTTTGATCCCTTTAACTGCTCTTTGAATATTTTCATCAGTGGTGGCATAGTGAGAGGCTGGATAAATGGCTATATGTTTTCTTCTTCCAATCATTTCTCCAGTTATGGTATTTATTTCTGATATTCTTTCTATTTCGTCACCAAAAAACTCAATTCTAATCGCATGTTCTGAAGAAGATGCCGGAAAAACCTCTAATACATCTCCCCTAACTCGAAATGTACCTCGTTGGAAACTAATGTCATTTCTTTTATATTGTATTTCAATTAACTTTTGAATAATATCATCACGATCTTTTTCCATGCCTGGTCTTAGAGAAATCACTAGGTTTTCATAATCGATGGGACTCCCTAGTCCATAAATACAAGAGACTGAAGCGACAATAATCGTATCTCTTCTTTCAAACAAAGCTGCCGTTGCTGAATGTCTTAACTTATCAATTTCATCATTTATGGACGAATCTTTTTCAATATATGTATCTGAGCTAGGAACATAGGCTTCAGGTTGATAATAGTCATAGTAACTGACAAAGTATTCTACAGCATTCTCCGGGAAAAACTCTTTGAATTCGGAACATAATTGAGCTGCCAATGTTTTATTATGTGCTAAAACCAAAGTAGGTCTCTGGGTTTTTTCAATAATGTTAGCCATTGTAAATGTCTTTCCAGATCCTGTAACACCTAAAAGGGTCTGAAAGCGCATATTTTTATTAATGCCATTAACCAATTTCTGAATTGCCTGTGGTTGGTCACCCGTTGGCAGGTAATCTGACTTAAGTCTAAACATATTCCACCTCTAATAAGAACTAATGTTCCCTATTATTCTACTCTTTATTTCTATCAAAGTCAATCACAATTAGATTATGAATATCTCTGTAAAGTTGAATTAACAGAACTCTTGGATCCAAATGGCTTTTAATATGCCACCTGAATGCTAGATACATAGCACGATTATTGATCTCAAATTATTATTATATCATATTTGTCTTAAAAGAAACAAAACTAACATTTGTAATAGCCTCTCTATCATTTTTTGTTTTCTCCCATAAAAAATACCTCCAAGTAGAGCGTCCGAATTTTAATTAATTAGACTGTCTACCTTGGAAGTATCTTATCAATCCAAGAGCGTTGACTGCATTTAATCTAAATCAATGCTGTTCAATAATTCTTTTAGTTGAATGACTTCTTCTTTTGTTAAAGTGATCCCTTTACTCATTTTTTTGTGTTCAGGATCCCATTCTCTAATATCAAATTTTGGATCTCGATTGTTCCAACTCACTTGATTGAATTCTTTTGTCCAACCTTTTGCAGTATGGGATAGCACCCCTATTTCTTCTGTGATTTTAAAGGTAAGTTCTGCCATTTTGTCCTCCTACTTAAAGTTATTGTGTCTTCATTAATCATGTTGACGTACTCATTATACGCCTATCAAGATGAATGTTCAAGGATTAAAAGTTGCTTCCCTACTTCACAGTTGATGCCTTTTTCTATCTGCTTCGTATTTAGAGTCTTTGTTTTCTATAACTTTAATGGCCTAAAGGGTCCCATCAGGCGTGACTAGGAAAATGCTTGATCTTTTTGATTTATTGGGTAGCGCTACCTTTTTACTCACAATATATATTTTTGGATTAAGCGATAGGCTTTAGACTGACTTATCCCTAGTTCATTGGCTACACCTACGCTAGTTTTGTTGCGCTTATATGACGCAATAATCACATCTTTTTCAACACTTTCTAAAATCGCAGACAAAGTTTGACCTTCTTCATTGGACAGATATCGATGATTTTCAGTTAACTCAAACAAATTTTTTGGAAGGTCTTCTATGTCTATCATTTGATTTTTTGACAAAACAACAATTTTTTCAATGACATGCCCAACTTCTCTAACATTGCCAGGCCAAGAATAGTTTTTCAACACTTCCATCGCATCTGAAGAAATCCCTCGATTTCTATAATACTGATTATTATGATATTCTAGGTAATGTTCAATAATACTCACCAAGTCTTCAGGCCTTTCTCTTAATGGTGGAATTGTCAGTTCAAATGCATTCAATCGATAATATAGGTCTTCTCTAAAAGCTTTTTGATCCACCATTTTCTTAAGGTTTCGGTTAGATGCAGCAATAATCCTAGTATTGATTTTTTTGACATCATTACTACCAACTGAAATAAATTCTTGAGTTTGTAAGAATTGTAGTAACTTAGCTTGCAAATCAAAAGGTATTTCAGATATTTCATCTAAAAATAAGGTTCCTCCATCAGCTAGCTCGACTAAGCCTGGTTTTCCACTTTGATTTGCTCCTGTAAATGCTCCTTTCGAATATCCAAAGAGCTCTGA
>SKID01000074.1 GCA_007116605.1 Tissierellia bacterium | reverse complement strand
TCAAAAAAAGGAAAGATTCATATGACTAGTCAACCCATCACAACAAGTCAACCGATAAACCTAGATCATAATCGAGTTAAAAACTATTTAATTATTGAGAATCAACCGAATGCACTCATGGCCACATTAGGGATTATGAATAGTAAAGGACAAGTGTATAAAGATAAATTTGATAAATTCAGACAAATTAACAAATATCTTGAAATGATTGATCATATTTTCAAAGAAGAGGATAACAAAGAAGCATTAACGATGATTGATTTTGGCAGTGGTAAAGCATATTTAACATTTGCAGTCTATTACTATTTTACCAAAGTTAAGAAAAGACCTATTAGAATGATTGGGTTAGATTTAAAAAAAGATGTGGTGGAACATTGCAACCAATTAGCTAAGAAGCTTCAGTATTCTCATTTAGTTTTCCAACATGAAAATATTGAAACTTATAATACGCTGCATAAAGTGGACATGGTCATGAGTCTACATGCCTGTGACACGGCAACAGATGCGGCCATTGTGAAAGGCATTCTTTGGAAGGCGAAGTATATACTTGCGGTTCCTTGTTGTCAACATGAGTTGATGCATAAAATTCAACAGACTCATTTAAGAGAAATGTTAGCCCATGGCATTGTGAAAGACAAATTAGCAACACTTGTTACAGATACCCTTAGAACCCTTTTTTTAAAAAAACATGGCTATGAAACAGAGATGATTGAATTTATAGAAATGCAACATACTCCTAAAAACATTATGATAAAATCAAAATACACAGGTAGGAATTTGGAAAAGGCAAATCAAGACTACTCTGAGTTTAAGGCTTATTTTGGATTGAAAGACTTGTATATAGAAGCTTTTTATCACAAGGAGATGGCATGAAAACTTATTTTGATGCATTTGAAAAACCCATTTTTGAATTTATTTTGGATCATATTCCGGATGCCATTACAGTCGTAGGCGTGGATTATAAGACTATATTTTTCAATAAGGTTGCCGAATCTTATTTTGATGTGAGTCGTGAAGAGATCATTGGTCAAGATTTAAGAGATTTTTTCCCTGAATCTTTACTTCCAAAAGTGATTAGTCAAGAAAAAGCATATTACAATATTTTCAATAAGCCAAGAGAGCATACATTCACTGTCATTAGTGCTGTGCCCATCTATAATAATCAGGGAGAGTTAATCGGCGGTCTTGCCAGAGACAGAGATATTACAGAGTTTGTGAAACTCACTGAAGTCTTACAAAAGACTCAGATGACTTTAGAAGAGCTAGAAAAAGAATATCAGACCCTTGTTCAAAAAGAGAATTTTTTCGCCAATATCATTAGCAATGACTCAGCCTTTATTAAGACCATCAACTTGTGTAAACAGGTCAGTCGTTCTTCAATGAATGTTTTAATTAGAGGTGAAAGTGGAACTGGAAAAGAACTATTTGTAAGAGCTATCCATCATGAAAGTCGCAGAACTGGAAAATTTGTAGCCCTTAATTGCTCAGCAATTCCATCAGAATTACTTGAAAGTGAGCTTTTCGGATATGAAGAAGGTGCATTTACAGGAGCAAAAAAAGGTGGAAAAGTCGGTTTATTTGAGTTAGCACATGAAGGAACCTTGTTTTTAGATGAAATAGGTGATATGCCATTACATATGCAACCTAAGCTGCTTAGAGTTTTAGAAGAGGGAAAATTTAATCGGATAGGTAGCCAAAATAATCGTCAAGTCAATGTGCGGATTATTTCAGCAACGCATAAAAATTTAGAGGATTTAATTGAAAAAGGATTATTTAGAAAAGACTTATTTTATCGACTAAATGGTTTCTATGTGACACTACCCCCATTAAGGGAGCGACAAGGAGACATTGTGCTGTTAGCGAACCGATTTTTGCAGCAATTTTGCATGGAAAATGGGATGAACATTATTGAGCTTCCTGATGAAATTATAGAAGTGTTAAAGCATCATACATGGGATGGCAATGTGAGAGAGCTGCGCAATGTGATGCAACGAGTAGTATTGTTAGCGAAAGAAAATCAATCAGGTAAAGTGGTATTAGGGTATTTGCCTGACTATTTACAACACAACACGGGGTATGAAGAAAGCATCGATCTACAAAATGAGAGTTTAGAATCATTACTTGAAGCTTATGAAAAAAAAATGCTAGTGCAAGCACTCGAAAAATTTAAAGGAAATAAAAAAAAGGCCGCAGAGTATCTTAAGATCCCCCGAAGTAACTTGTACTATAAAATTGAAAAATTCAAGCTGTAGCGTCAACTTCCTGACACTTATGTCAGAAAATTGACGCTATTTTTAAATAATTGAAGCCTTATCGCGTAAATAGCACGAAAAAGTGTTGGCATAGTTTTTGCTTAATTTTTTATATATTAACAGGACTCTTGGATTCAGAAGGCGTTTAAAATGCCTCCTGAATATGAGAGTTATCTAGGGACTTTACAGTACTCCTCTTCCACTTTAAGCGGTGAGAGTCTTGGCCTGTGAGTCATCGGAGAAATATAATTTAAGAAAGGTGATTTTTATGCGGATAAAAGAACACCCTGTTTTAGACTTTGAAAAGAAACAAATAATCCATTTTTATTTTGAAGGAGAACGTGTGGAGGGATTGCAAGGAGATACCATCGCTTCTGCATTGCATGCATTAGGGGTAAAGGTATTAGGACAAAGTCTTTTTAAGCATAGACCCAGAGGATTTTATTGTGCTATTGGAAATTGTGCTTCATGTTTGATGATTGTGGATGGAAAGCCAAATATCAAAACATGTACTACTTTGTTACAGCCTAATATGAGTGTTTATCTTCAAAAAGATAAGGGAGGCTTGTTATGATAGAAACAGATATTGCTATTATTGGTGGAGGACCAGCAGGTCTTTGTGCTGCAATATCAGCATTAGAAGCAGGAGCTAAAGTCACATTAGTAGAAAAGAGTCATCTTTTAGGAGGTCAGTTAAACAAACAAACCCATATGTTTTTCGGGTCAGAAAAGCAATATGCCTCAAGACGCGGTATCCATATTCCTGAAATCTTGTTACAGAGGATTAAACCATGGCAAGATAGGCTTAACATCTTGTTAGATACACAGGCGGTGGGGCTCTATGATGATCAAGTATTGACACTACTTGAAAAAGAAGAACGTTATTATAAAATGAAACCTCAGAGTATTGTTGTGGCTACAGGAGCATTTGAAAAATTTCTAGCTTTTCCTAACAATGATTTACCGGGTATCTATGGTGCGGGTGCGGTACAGACATTAATGAATATATATGGTGTTAAGCCAGGCCAAAAAGTA
>SKID01000124.1 GCA_007116605.1 Tissierellia bacterium | reverse complement strand
AGGATTAAATATGTGTCCGATTCGCGCATTATGTGATCCTTTTCTTCATTTAAATTTTAAAAAAGAAAAGGATCTAAATATTAAGCAGAGAGGACACTATTTCATCCTTGATAGTCAGCAGGGAAAACACTGTTATATGAACGGCTTAAACCATAGCTGGCTATGAACAACTATTGTAAGTCGTCAACAGCTGTAGTATAATAAATAAAATTATATTGACTAGGAGGTACAACATGATTCACATTATTACTGATTCTGCCTGTGATTTAAATCAAGCAATTATAGAAAAATATAATATTACAATGATCCCCATTAATGTATACAGCGGCGAACAAGAGTATAAAGATAAAGAGACTATTATGCCTCAAGAATTGTATCAACGCATGGTGGAAGGAGAGTTTTTCAAAACGGCCCAAATTGCACCAGCAGTTTTTGAGAAACATTTTGAAACTTATGCACAGAAGGGACAGCCATGCATTTATATTGGTTTTTCATCGGGAATATCTAGTACATTCGACTCTGCAGTCTTAGCTCAAAAAATGGTAAAAGAAAAATATCCCGAAGCGGTGGTTGAAGTGTATGATAGCTTGCTGACTTGTGGTATGCTGGGAATGGCTGTTCAAGAGGCTGCTCAAATGGCTCATAGAGGAGCAGATATGAAGGAAATAGTTGAGCAATTAGACTATTTTAAGCAAAAAGGACAACATGTTTTTACAGTAGATAATATTGAGTATTTATTTAAAGGAGGACGTGTCAGTCGAACGAGTGCGTTTGTAGGTGATCTATTAAATATTAAACCGATACTTGACATGCATGAAGGAAAACTAAGAACTTTAGAAAAAATAAGAGGAAGAAAGAAAGCAATCACAAAGTTAGTGACACATATAAAAGAAAGAGGCGGAGATTTTTCTGAAAAAGTGATACATGTAGGTCATAGTAATGATCAAGAATCACTGGACTTTTTACTAAAAAAAATTAACGAAGAGCTTCAACCTAAGGAGATAGTAACAGAGTATTTAGGAAGCGCAGTGGGTGCACATACAGGACCAGGAATTTTATCTGTGTTTTTTTTGGGAAAATGATTAAAATTAAAAAATAAATCTAGACATCATCGGAACAATTATAAGTTTGTAATCGTCTATATTAAAAATGGGGTGGATTCATTTGAACGATCAGGAGATATTGCTAATCAAAAGAAGTCAGAAAGGCGATATTGATGCATTTGAAGAGCTAATTCGTGACTATAAAATTATTGCATTCAACATTGCGTTGAAAGTGTTAAAGAACAAAGAAAATGCTGAAGATATTTCTCAAGAAGCATTAATTAAGGTATTCAAAAACATTGATAAGTTTAATATGGAATCTACTTTTAAAACTTGGTTGTATCGCATAGTGGTCAATACCTGTTTAGACTTTACCAGACAAAACAAAGCAAGTACAGTGTCAATTGACCAACCCATTCAATCAGGACATGAAGAATTCTATATGGAGCTTGAAGATGATAAACCGTCACCAGAAGAAGCTCTAGAAAAGAAGATGACTAAACAGATGGTTAAAGAAGCGATTAATGAGTTAGAGGAGGACTTTCGGGTTGTCATTGTTCTCAGAGATTTAAATGACTTAAGTTATGAGGAAATATCTGAAATTTTATCTTGTAATTTGGGCACGGTAAAATCGAGAATTAGCAGGGGGAGAAACAAACTGAAAGAAATCATACAAAAAAATATGACGGTTTATAACTAATGTTGGAAGGTGATGAAATGATTTGTAAAGCATGCAAACAAAAAATCTCACTATATTTGGATCATCAGTTAACACAAGATGAGCGCATTGCTTTTGAAAGCCATCTACAGGAATGTCCCGAATGTAAAAAAGAGCTAGAGCAACTTCAAGATATAGTCAATATGACAAAGGAAATGGATATGGAGCCATTGCCTACAGGATATTGTAAAGATTTAAGATTAAAACTTGAAAAAGAAAAGAAAAATAGTATTAGAAAAAAGAGTTTTTGGACGGCTAAAAAACTAGGAATGATGGCTGCTGCAATGGTGGTTGTTTTAATGGTACCATTATTTCTATCTCAACTTAATCAATCAAATACAATGAATGAGATGGCTTGGGACTCTGCACCACCTATGATTAGCCCTAGCCCAGGAGATTCAGGTATTAAGACTCAAGATAGTGGTTTTGGTGGGTATGATGAAATGGCTGTATCTGATACCGAGTACAGAGAAGAGTCAGGACTAACGATGGATAGCATGTCTGAGGATGGTATTGATTATCGATCAAAAGATTTAAAAATTGTAAAGACCGGCTATTTAGCTATGGAGACAGAGACTTATGATGAATTCACGCAAATGATTGTGGATACAGTGGCTTCGTTCGGTGGATATATAGAAGTATCAGAAACCTATAGCAATCGACATTCCTACTTTGATTCTCAACAGAATAGGCGTATTTACCTCAAAAGCGGATATATGCGTTTAATTATTCCTCAAGAGCATTTTTACGAAGTGTATAGTATTATTTCTAGCAATTGCAATGTATTGAATCAAAGAACTAACGAAGAAGATATGACAAAGTATTATTATGATATGGAAGGACGTGTGAATAATTTAAGGCTCCAAGAAGAACGGTTAAGAGCTTTGTTTGATAGGGCTGAGAATATCGGTGAAATCATGCAAATTGAGAATGAACTTGCACGTGTTAGAACTCAGATTGATAGTATGACAATGGAGTTACAAGGGATTGATTACCGTTCTAGAATGTCTACAATAGGTGTTGAAATTCAGGAGATACAAAAGAAAGATACCATTAAGCCGGTAGATGACAATCTATGGCAAAGAGCTAAAGAAGGGTTTGCCCAGTCGGTTAATCGTTCAATTCGTGCCTTTGAAAACTTTGTAGTATGGCTATTCTCAGCGATACCGATGATTATCGGACTGGTAATTTTCGTAGTATTGGCTAGTTTAGTAGTCAAGAAAGTGATTGGGAGTAGAAAAAATAAAGAGAAGTAATTTCTTGTCAAATAGAGGATTATTGGACTAGATATCTCAAAAAATCCAAAAACAAAAAAGAAGTTTAGGCTATCCATAGATATTGCCTGAACTTCTTTTATACTATGGTGCGGAGAAGGGGACTTGAACCCCTACGCCATTAAGACACACGCCCCTCAAACGTGCCTGTCTGCCGATTCCAGCACCTCCGCAAATCATGCCTTTACATTATAAGAAAAAAATCCATGTTTGTAAAGGCAAATTTATGTTTTTTTACTAAATCAGATGATAGTAAATTAAAAAACAGT
>SKID01000334.1 GCA_007116605.1 Tissierellia bacterium | reverse complement strand
ATTAGCACCTTTTATAAATGGTAACGATGATTATCATCCGATGGTTAAGCAAAACCTTAATTTATATATTGGAGATGGTAATATTGTAGGTGAGGTTAATGAATTTAACCAATTTAATAGAGAAACAAATCTTAGTGTACCAAAAGGAGAGGTTATTCAAGCTATGGCACCTTTCGATGTTGATGTTTTAATTGGTACTAAACAAGGTTCAAATGGCCGGGTACTTCGATGGGACACTCTATCTGAGTCTTGGGCCGCAGAAGATACTATCTACGAACCCGGAGTCAATGCTTTTATTAATGATGACAACTATACTTATGTTTCAGTGGGGAACCAAGGTAAGTTGTATTTCTATAACGGTGAAAGATGTGACTTATTTAAAAGAATACCAGGCACTTGGGGTAATGAAAATAAGGCTATTATCAGTCACAACGCCACAGGTTTCTTTATGGGGACTCCATTGTTTGGCCTTTCAAAACTAACAGGTAACCCTACTCTGCAAGGTGTATATGGACTAGGTGGATATGATACAAAGTACCCTAAGACCTTGTCACTGGATTATGTAATACCAGATGACGAATTTGAAGATATTGAAATTGGATCTATATTAGCTGACGATACTGATCTTTATGTTTCATATAAAACAGCAAATGACGTTGGTGTCTCAAAATTAGACTGGGATAATAAATACGAGAACGCATATTTTGAAACAACAATGTTAATGCCTATTGAGAGTCGTTCAGACTTTACAGGTATGAGGCGATTTGCGGCTGATTATGTAGACTTACCAGAAAGAAACTGGGTTAATATTTACTACAAGAAAAGATATGAAGAAGATTTTACAAGGTTCAAAACCATTAATGACCGTAAACGAATGACTATTTACAGCGAGGAGGGTGTAGACGAGATTGCTAACTTGCAACTTCGTGTAGAGTTGCAGGTCGAAGATAATAATAGCCCATTAGTAGAAAATATAGATATATCATGATAATACAAAAACCACAAATAGTAGATACTGAAAAAACACACCGTAGAAAAGGAGGAGCTTTTGATGTTATGGGTAGGGTTTTCAGGAACGTTACAGAGTTTGTTTTTCAAAACTCATTCTTAATGAGGAATAGACCTGGAGAGTCTTTATCAAGTGAAGAAAAATCTTCTGAAACCGGGAGAGTAAATGTCAAAAATACATTTGAAGCATACTATACAGAGTCTGATCCTGATAAAATCAACATCATAATATTAGGTAGAAAAGGTAATGGGTTATTTAGAAATACAAACTTGTTAGAGTTGGCAGCACGTTATCAATCAAGCATAGGAAGTAAAGAAGGATTAACTAATGGATGGCTGAAAATGAGAGTAACAAGAGATGATGAAGATCCAGCTGTTGATAGAAGCGGTGTGTCTGTTTTTGATGTTGGTAGTGTTGTTGAAACATTTAATGGTATTTCTTGTCAGATAGTTGGTCAAGGGCCTCAAGGTGGTGTTGTCATTTCACACGTTAATAATAAAGATGTTAATCCTAATAGCTCGGCGGCTACTGCGAGAATTGTTGTTACTGAAAACGATATATCAATGTACGGACTTCCAACATCTGCATCTGGGTTATCTGCGGGTTCTTTATATATCAGAACATTACCACCAGAAGCTGGTGGAGGTAAAGTAATAGGCATTGTCTAGGGCTCATTTTAATAGTATAATAATACATATATGCAATTTAGAAACGATACAAATAAAGAATACTCCCTATACCACGACACATTATATTTCTTGGAGTTAGAACCAGATTCATATCCAATGGATGTGTATACTAGAAATGCCAACTTTGCCCAAGACAAGGCACTTATTCGTATCATGTCAGCTGACAGACGTTGGCAATTTGACCCTAGAACTTTCAATACTGTACCAATCGCAAAGCATGATCTACAAGCTGGTATATCAAGATATACTTTATCAGACGAACACTTAAAAATTAACCGTGTCCGTGCTTTTTATAATGGTTCATGGCACACATTAAACCCTGTCGATAGGCGAGATTTAAATGATTTTGAGTTAGATAAAAGTCGAACAGGGATGCCTGTCGGTTATGACAAGCTAGGTAGAGTTATTGATCTATACCCAGTACCAGATGCTGGTGCGACTAGAGGGTTGGAAATAGAGTATCAAAGAGGTTCTAATTATTTCTCAGTTACAGATGAAACCAAAGAGCCAGGGTTCGATCCGCAATTCCACAGATTAGTTTCTTTATATGCAGCACTAGATTATGCTGGGGCGAAAGGTAAGAATGACAGAATACCACTAATAATGACTAAGATTGGAGAGATGGAGAGAGACATCGAGCATTATTATCGTGATAGAGATGTTGATGATAGGCCAAAGATGACATTAGCAGGTACCGATGAGTACGTAGATAATTTATATTAATATGCAAACATTCCAATTCGTAGATAAGCAAAACCAGTTGCAACAAATACAAGCGGCAAATCCAAATGAGGCAATCGCTAATGCTCCAGATAGGGCTCCAACTAGCGGTGTTCAATTAATGCAACCACAACAAACTGGTCAAGTTTCACCAATGCCATCGGATTTTCCACAAGAAGATTTACGACCTGCAAAATCTTTAGATTTACCAGAGGCACAAGCACCAAGTACACATCAAAGGTTCGTGGAAGATTTAACCACTACAGCTAACCAAGCTAGACAAAAACTTGAGACTAGACTTGCTGAAGAAAAAGATGCTGCTAATGAAAAACTAAAGGAGCTTACTCTTGAAGAGTCAAAGATTATGTCTGAGATCGGTCAATTAAGTGAGCCGTTCCGAGAGAAGTTAGAAAATGCAGAACGTGAAAGACTATATGTTAATGAAAACTTTGAAGCTAACCAAAGACTAACAGAGGAGTTAGAGCAATTATTGACTGAGGGTAATGATCTTATCCGATACCAACAAGGCCGACCAGTGCAGTTGTCAGTTGTTAATGCGAGGACTCAACGTGCAATGCGTGATGTTGAAGCACGTGCTGGTGTTATTCAAGCTGTAATGAGTGCTAGAAATAACCAAATTAATGTTGCTTATTCTATGATTGATAGGAGTATTAATGCTATTACTGCCGATAGAAATGACCAAAAGGAATACTACAATGCCTTGCTTAGTTTGAATAATCAAAAAATGCTAACTCTTGAAAAAGATGTTCGTAAATACATTGACGCTGAAATGGGTATTATTGAGGATGACATGAACCGTGCCAACCAAACAGCTGATTATATTAAGAATCTAATGATTGACCCGGCTTCTGCACAATTCGTGGCTGAT
>SKID01000342.1 GCA_007116605.1 Tissierellia bacterium | reverse complement strand
TCTTTTAGTAATTTTTCATTGTTTAACATTCTAGCATATTGGATTGTTCCCACCCTCAAGTGACTTTTAGACACTCTTGTTAAGACCGCCCCTTGTAATAAACTTTGTCTAATGACGGTATCGCCCGTTTTAGTGACTGCTAAGCTTCTTGAAGTTGGAATTTTAAGTCCATGCATGGCTTCACTAATGAGAAATTCTCTTAACATTGGTCCTATGGCGCCTTTTCCATCTCCACCTCTTGAAAAAGGTGTGGGGCCCGAGCCTTTAAGTTGGATATCAAACCGCTGATCATCTTTTGTGATATGTTCTCCAATGAGCACTGCTCTGCCATCACCTAACATCGTAAAGTAACCAAATTGATGACCTGCATAAGCTTGGGCAATCGGGTCTGCTTTTTCTGGTAATAGTGTGCCTGAAAAAATCCATTTTCCTTGTTCTAGTAAAATAGAAATGTCTAAATCTAAGTCTTTAGCTAATGATTGATTGAATACTAAAAGAAAGGGGTCTTTTGCTTTTAGCGGTATCACTTTCTTGAAAAATTCATTTGATAAATCTTTATATGTGTTTTGGAAATGCCAACCTGGGTCTTTTAAAACGATTTGTTCACTCATATGGCCTCCTCTTTTAATTGATAATTGATTTCATTATAATAGATTGTTTTTAAGCTATTCTTAATTCTATGGTTTTTTCCATGTGAACTGGAAGAATTAATGAAACTAGCTTTTCTTAAAGTATCAAACATTTCTTTCCCTGCTACGAATTTGATACCTTCTTTAATAGTCCTTTTAAAGGATACAAGGCATCCAATTAGGCGCGACTTAAGCATGTGTTTTATGCTTGTGAAGAATTGTTCTAGAGCTTTATTTTTTTCATCAGCCCTTTAAATTTATGGTTTTAATCATTATTCCACGCAACGTGGAGTGATTCAACGCTAAATAGGTTGCACTTTTTTTCCATTCATCATAGAATAAAATTGTCTTAAGACATCAACAGGACGCTATAGGTCTAATCCCAACAAAAAAATGCGGGAGCCTTAGCACTGTTAGTCATCAAGTAAAAAATAATAAATGAAATATTGGAAGGAGGTACATGATTATCTTTTAATCATGTTTAAGATCCTATGGATAAGAAAAATATGGGAACTTTTATTGCAGCATTGCGAAAATCAAAAGGAATGACTCAACAAGAAATGGCTGATCATCTAAATGTATCTAATCGTACGATTAGTAAATGGGAATGTGGAGAAGGCTATCCAGAAATCACAATGGTGCCTGTGATTGCTGACTTGTTTGATGTCACTTCTGACGAAATATTAAGAGGTTCTCGGCAGACTCAAGTTGAACACTCAGAGAAACAAAGCAAACAATCGGAAAAGCAGGTGCTATATTTACTAGACAAGTCTGTTTTATCTTTTAAAAACAAAGCCTATTTGTCGATCCTAGTCAATTTGATTGGCTTTATCATGTTAATAACCATCTCTTATGGGTTTTATGCACCCATTATCGCAGTAGGTATCACATGGCTTTTATTGGCCAGTAGTATTGTCTTTTTAATCGTTCACGTGAATCAATTGATTCCTTCTTTTGAAAATACACTGCCTTATGTGGACAAGATTAATCATTTAAACAAACAGGCCTTAGGTATTTATCGTCTCACTCATATTAGTTTGTCACTCAGTCTATGGATTATGGTTCTATCTTTACCTTTTGTTTTTATCAGAAGTCAAGAAATACGTGCTAGCGTTGTTGCATTTGACGTGTTTTTATCATTAATTCCTTTTCTACTGATTGTATTCTTTATTTTAAAGGGTATTATTAAATATTTTGTTGATCAAAAACTAGCCCAACAAACGGTGTGGACCAGTCTTTTAATCCTTGATAAAAGACATTCTTCCTTATTCAAAAGATTTGTTCTAGTTGGCGTTGTTTTGATGATTCTTATGTTTATTACACAGGTTTTCATCAGTCAAAACTTGTCTAACTTAGACACTATCTCCTTTGACACAACAGAGGCATTTGACAATTATTTAGAGTCTTATGAGCAATATGAACAAGCACTACAAATCGCAATTGAACAAGACGCTCTTTTGGTTGATATTCATCGGTATGATGAATTACATCACCGTGATCAATTAGTCCACATTAAACAAAATATTGCCTCAGATGAGACTACTGTATTTTATCGTATTAGAGAGTTTGATCAAGTTGTCCTTATAGATAGAGAAAATAAAATCGTCAAGTATATTGATTATCCACTCTATAGTCGACGTTTAAATTTAGTCAATCGTGTTTTTTTAACATCGTATCATATCATCCCTTTATTATTAATGGGTTTTTACTATTATTTTAAAAGACAACTCTATCGTTAAAGCATTAGAAAAACACCACCCAACAGCTGTTTATTCACAAAATTAAAGGGCCCTGTGTGGTGTTTTTTTGTTATTCTCTTATGCTTTTTTCTTTTATTAAAGCTTGAATTTTATTGTGAATGGTCCACAATCCTTTCCCAAGCAAAATAGCAAATATAACATTTAAAATCAACAATAGCATAATCACAGCATTTGATGTTGTCATAGCTGTTCTAATCATATTAATAATGTTAATTATAATCAGTGGTGAGACATAAAAGAACAAATTTCTTATTTTTTTTAAATGCTTGATGCGTGAATCTAGATCAGAGAATAATTCAAAGCTGTCGTCTGTAATTTCTTTTCTGATATAAATCCATCTCATAAATGATGCCACATGTTCAGTTCCCGTTTCTTCTAAAAACTTAATGTAATTAATAGACTCAGGATGAGTTGGCCAATGATCTAATAGCTCTATACCATATTGATAAGTCATATGGGATTTATCTTCAAACACGTATTTTCCAAGACCTACAGATACTAACTGAAATCCTTTTGCTGACATTTCATTCAGCCATTTTTCTTCTTCTTCAAATTGCCATGCAAATAGCAGTTTGCGAACTGTGTGTTTCATTTGATGCCTCCTAAAACTTTTTCTCCATTATTTAATAATTCTTTCAACCTTAATATTTCTTGTTCTAAAACCATTCTTCCTTCTTCTGTAATCACATACTCTTTTTTTCTGTCATTTGAAGCCCTTGTCACATTCTTAATATATTTTTTTTCTAATAGCGTGCTAATGGCCCCATATAATGTTCCTGGTGCTAAATTGACACGATGATGACTCAAATCTAATACATTTTGCATAATGCCATAGCCATGTAAGGGTTCTAATAGGGATAGCAAAATATAATAAACGCCTTCTGTTAATGCTACATGATTTTTGTCAATCAATACACTCTCCTCCTTTATTT
>SKID01000134.1 GCA_007116605.1 Tissierellia bacterium | reverse complement strand
CACCATGTCATTGCCCGAACTTTGAAAGATTCTGTTTGTAGATATAAGACCATGGAAGGTTTTCAAGTCAAAAGAAAAGCGGGCTGGGATACACATGGACTGCCTGTGGAAATTGAAGTGGAAAAGCAACTAGGATTAAATAATAAACAAGACATAGAAGCATATGGTATTGACAAGTTTAATCATGCGTGTAAAGAATCTGTCTTTACTTATGAAAACAAATGGCGAGAAATGACAGAAAGAATGGCTTATCTGATAGACTTAGATAATCCTTATGTTACTCTAGAAAATGACTATATTGAGTCTGTATGGTGGATTCTTGATCAGATGAATAAAGAAGGCTTAATTTATGAAGGTCATAAAATTTTACCCTATTGCTCTAGATGTGGCACAGGTTTGGCGTCTCATGAGGTGGCACAAGGATATGAAGAGATAAAGTCTGCCACCGTCTATGTGAAATTCAAAAGAAAAGATGCCAACGAGTATTTTTTAGTATGGACAACGACCCCTTGGACATTAGCTTCTAATGTGTGCTTAACAGTTCACCCAGAAGAAGCTTATGTCAAAGTGGCATCACAAGGAGAAGTCTATATTATTGAAAAAAACTTGGCAGCAAAAGTCATAAAAGAAGAGTATGAAGTCTTAGAAGAAATGCTTGGAAAAGACTTAGAGTACGTTGAGTATGAGCAACTCATGCCATTTGTTAAGACTGACAAAAAAGCATTTTTTGTGACAAATGCCACCTATGTAACAACTGAAGATGGTACAGGGATTGTGCATACAGCACCTGCTTTTGGTGAAGATGACTATCAAACAGGGATCAAATATGATTTGCCAGTGCTACAACCTGTTGACGAAACAGGCAAATATGTAGATACTATCTGGAAAGGTAAGTTTGTCATGGATGCAGATCCAGAGATTATTATTTGGCTTAAAGAGAATGGTAAACTTTATAAAAAAGAAACAATGGAACATAATTACCCTCATTGTTGGAGATGTCGTACACCATTATTATATTATGCCAAGCCTAGTTGGTATATTGGGATGACAAAACTTAAGGATCAATTGATAGCAAACAATAACGAGATAGAATGGTATCCTTCCTATGTAGGTGAAAAACGCTTTGGCAATTGGTTGGAAAACCTTAATGATTGGGCGATTTCAAGAAGTCGATACTGGGGAACACCCCTACCACTATGGCTTTGTGAATGTGGACATATAGAAAGTGTTGGTTCAAGAAAAGAGTTAGCAGAGAAAGCTATCGAAGAAATAGATGAAAAAACAATAGAGTTACATCGCCCTTATGTGGATGAGATTCATTTCCAATGTCCACATTGTGAAGGCACCATGACTAGAGTAAAAGATGTCATCGATTGTTGGTTTGACAGCGGTGCGATGCCTTATGCGCAACACCATTATCCCTTTGAAAACAAAGAAAACTTTGATGAACTTTTCCCAGCTGATTTTATTTGTGAAGGGATTGATCAAACAAGGGGTTGGTTCTATTCATTATTGGCAATTTCAACCTTTGTCAAAGGAAAGTCTCCCTACAAAAGAGTTCTTGTCAACGATTTAATCTTAGATAAGTTTGGGAAGAAAATGTCCAAATCTAAGAAAAACACAGTGGATCCTTTTGAAATGTTTGACCAATATGGTGCAGATGCTTTGAGATGGTATCTGTTATATGTATCGCCTGCATGGACACCTACGAAGTTTGATGAAGAAGGCTTAAGAGATGTTTTAAGTAAGTTCTTTGGAACACTCAAAAATGTGTATACGTTCTTTGCTTTATATGCAAACACGGATGAGATTGACCCTAAAACATTCTTTGTTCAATATGAAGAAAGACCTGAACTGGATCGATGGTTATTATCAAAGTTTAACTATTTAGTGGACTCTGTAAGAAACAGTATGAGTCAATATGATCAAACAAAATCAGTTAGAAGCATTCAGGACTTTGTTAATGAAGATTTATCAAACTGGTATATCAGAAGATCTAGAAGACGATTTTGGGCAACAGAGCTTTCTGTTGATAAGCAATCTGTCTATAATACAACCTTTGAAGTGTTAGTGGGCATATCAAAATTAATTGCACCATTCGCTCCTTATTTATCTGAAGAAATTTACAGAAATTTGACTCATGATGTCTCGGTGCATTTAACGTATTTACCAGAAGTTAATACACAGCTGATAAATGATAATACTGAAGCTAGAATGGACCTTGTTAGAGATTTAGTGACTTTAGGTAGAGCAGCACGGGAAACCGAAAAAATCAAAGTTCGCCAGCCTTTGAGAAAAATTCATATAGATGGTGACTATGAAAACTTAATAGGTGACTTAACTCCTCTCATTATGGAAGAGCTTAATATTAAAGAAGTTGTGTTTGAAAAAGATTTAAATGCCTTTATGAATTTTTCGCTAAAACCAAACTTTAGAACAGTAGGTCCATTATTGGGCAAAAACGTAAAAGTATTTGCGGCAGCCTTAGCAAAACAAGATGCTTTGTCCATCATCAATCAAGTCCAAAATGAAGGCCAATATGAAATGATTCTAAATGGTGACAACATAAAAGTGACAGAGGATATGTTAGATATTCGCATCACATCTAAAGAAGGCTTCAATGTATCCATGGAAAACAATAGATTTGTCATCCTAGATACAAATGTTGATGATGCATTAATCAATGAAGGATATGCAAGAGAGTTTATTTCTAAAGTTCAGCAGATGAGAAAAAATCAACAGCTTGAAATGATGGATCAAATTGAGATTTCCTTCGATGGTCCTGAAGCAATCGTTCAGGCAGTGGATACTTATCAAGAGTACATTATGCAAGAGACATTAGCAAATAAAGTAGAGAAAGTTTTAGAGCTAGAAGGGGAGAAACAAAATTTGAACAATCATGAGACGATTATTGTAATACAAAAAAAGTAACTCACTTAAATTGAACAAGCTGTGTATCCGATGACCATCAGTGCAATGACTTCCACTGCAATAAGGGTGAGATTAGTACTGTTGAGTTATTGGATAAGAATTTTTAACAACTAGGTGGTCATTCAGATACCGTCTGAATTCAAGAGTCTTGTTGATTAAAGAACTAAAAAGTGCTAGGAATCCACTTATTTAAGTGAGAGTCCTAGCACTTTTAAATCTCATATAAAAAAACCTGGATAACCAGGTTTAATATTCTTGTCTAAAAGATCTTTCGTGCATTTCACAATCTTTTTGCATACATTTATGATTAATGTTATGAATGCAAGTCACAGTGTGACAGGGCTTAAATTTTATTTTAACGACATCTTTTTTACATACTTGCTTTTTCATAATAT
>SKID01000251.1 GCA_007116605.1 Tissierellia bacterium | reverse complement strand
GCTAAGAGATAAGGATTCATTCTCTTTCCTCCTTAAAAGCGATGCCATAAGCACCTTTACCAATATAAGCAGAAATGATCGAAGAAACACCTTCTATGTATATAGGTGGTTTTCCTACTAATTTTTCAGCAAAATCTGCCAATTCTTGGGCTTGAGTAGGGTTGCCTGTATGCACAACTACGTACTCTGCCATTCCCTTTTCTTCAAAAGAACGTTGCAAAACTTTTTGTATATTAAACTCTTTCAATACAGATCCATTACCTTCAGTGTCAATAGAAATAATAGGTTTAATTCCTAGCGTGGCAGCTACTTTGCCAGCCATTTTAGGCACTCTTCCACTTCTTGCTGCATAATTCAAGTCTGGTATTTTAACAAAAATCTTCATTTGCTGACGCATTTTGTAGATTTTTTCTATAATTGTGTCAAAGCTTTCTCCTGCTTTAATCATATCCATGGTATTTTTTGCTAAAAGTCCTTCTGCTCCCGAGTTTAAGTATGAATCGATAATTTCTATGCGCTTACCAGGACGTTCTAATTTTTTTGCTGCACTAGCCATCCGCTCATACGTGCCACTCATTTTAGACGAAATGGTTATCCCAATAATTTCATCATAATGTTCTAGTAAAAAACGCATTGATTTTTCTATGAACTTCTCATTTGGTTGAGAGGACTTGGGATACTCAGATGACTTATCTAAAGTGCTAAATATAGTAGCAGCATTGGTTGTATACTTATCTAAATAAATGCTGCCGTTATGCATCATTGTTAATGGTATCGTATAGATTTGATTTTCTTCAATATAATCATCTGGTAAATCAGCAATCGTGTCCGTCATCAAAGCTATTTTATACTTGCGATGATGAACAATATCTTGTTGTATCTTCATATTATCCACTTTGCTGTAAATAATCGGACCATATTCGGATAAATCTGATGCTAGTTGGTGAGGATTATCCGTGTGAACATGTATTTTAACTTGCTGATTATAACTATTTACGATAGCTGAATCGCCATATTCGTTGACAATCTCTTCAAGCTTATCTAAGTCATCAGATGGATATTGAATTGTAATCTCTGTACAGTATTGAAACTTAATATCTTGAAGGCTATGGCTGATTTTTTCTTGATTGACTTTCTCTATTCTAGACACATTTTTATCTGGAACTTTGCCAGTCACCATGAACTCATGCAATCCTTCGACAAAGCAGACAAAACCCTTTGCTCCTGCATCCACTACGTCAGCTTCTGCTAATACCTTTAATAATGTTTTTGTTTTATCTAACACTTCATAAGCGTATTTAAGAGAATCATTCACAAGTTTATCAAATGTAGCATGATGGTTAATTTCTCGCTTTAAATAACTGGCCCATTCTCTCATGACTGTGAGGATGGTCCCTTCTGTTGGGTGACTAATGGACTCGTATGCATATTTTACAGCCTCATTGACAGAATGAATAAATTCTTCTACGGTAATGCTTTTTTTTCCTTTAGTACTTTCTGACAACCCGTAAAAGTACTTCGCTATAATAGTCCCTGAATTACCATAAGATGCTTCAATAGCAGCTTCAGAAATTGAATCCAGTGTTTTGTCCACCGCATCATGTCTTTGTGAATTTGCAATGATATTATTCATTGTATAGGCTAAGTTACTACCAGTATCTCCATCTGCTACTGGAAATACATTAATCTCATTTAACTGCTTTTCGTTTTTTATAATCTGCTGAGCACCTGCGACAATGTAATCATAAATATGATATCCCGTCAATCTAATAGCTTCCATTTCATCACTCCTTTTTTCATTCTCTATTCATTATACAAAAAAACCTTGTGAATTGCAAAACAAAAAAAAACCAATTCATAAATGTAATCATAACAAATTGGGTATACATATTGACCATGCTTAAATTGATATATGGGTTGATTGGGTAGCCCTATTCTGTCATCAATCCTAGGGATAAAACAGTTGCTTCCCTGCTTTATACTTAGCCCCTTTGTTTTCTAAAAAGACCCACAGGAAACAAAGGGGCACGTAGCGTCCTTGGATTCAAGAGTCTTGTTGATATTTAAACACATTATACATCATATTCAAAAACAACGCAACGCCTCAATTCGTTTAAATATAAGGCTTTTGTTATTTTTTTATCTATTTATTAGCTTCTCATATTGTGTATTTATTCACAATCCATTCAGTGCTAGTTTTTTCAGTTTTGTTAATGTATTCACATTTTATAATTTGTTAAATCATTGTCTAAGTATTCGTTTAATTTACTTTTTTAATGTCTCTCAATTATTTGTTTTTTCTGAGAAATGTGTCATAATGTAGTAAACATTGTTATACGATGTTTGCTATCTTTAGCTAATTTTAAGCAAATGAAATTTAAGGAGGCATCAATGAAAATAGGTTTTATTGGATTAGGCAAAATGGGCTACCCTCTCGTTCTCAACATACACGAAAAAGGTTATCATGTTGAAGCATTTAATCGTAGTTCGGATAAAGTTAACTTAATTAAAGCAGCCGATGTCATGGGTCACTATACACTAGCATCCCTTTTGTCAAGTTTTGGTAATGAGCAAAAGATTTTATGGTTGATGGTACCTGCTGGTCATGCTGTAGATGAAATGCTAACTGCCATTAAACCTTCTTTAAACAAAGGTGATATTGTGATAGATGGTGGTAACTCTAAATATCAAGACACTTTGATCCGGGCAGAAGCTTTAACAAAAATAGGTGTCCATTTTGTAGATGTGGGCACATCCGGTGGTGTAGAAGGCGCTCGAAACGGGGCTTGTATGATGGTTGGAGGTGATGAAGATGCCCTAAATCAATTAGCACCTTTGTTTTTAGACCTGTGTGTTCCTGGAGGATTTCTTCACACAGGTGTCACAGGAACAGGCCACTATGTAAAAATGATTCATAATGGCATCGAATACGGTATGATGCAAGCGATTGGGGAAGGTTTTGATATACTGAAAAAATCTGAGTTTTCACTTGATTATGGCGCCATTGCTAACGTTTGGTCCAATGGATCCATCATTAGAGGTTTGCTTATGGACCTCACTGCTAGTGCCTTAGTCAATAATGGTCCTGATTTAGAGGAAGTGTTACCCATCATTGATGCACAAGGAGAAGGACAATGGACAGTTGAAGAAGCTATTCGATTAAATGTGTCTACCCCTGTTATTGCAAATAGTCTATTTGTTCGTTATCACTCAAAATCCTCAGATCAATATGGAAATAAATTAGTTGCCGCACTAAGAAATGAGTTTGGCGGTCATGCACTACATAAGAAGTAAACCGAAAGGAGTCCATATGACTAAGTCCTTTATATTTGTAATTTT
>SKID01000087.1 GCA_007116605.1 Tissierellia bacterium | reverse complement strand
TAATGAGAGAACTTTTAGTTTTAGAGTCTTGTATTGAAGCACCGTTTCCAAAGGAAGTTTCAGTGCTTGACAAGATGCGCTCTAAAGATATTGAACGTCTTTACAAAGCCTATTCTGATCTTAATGACATAGAGGATGATGGTGATGAAGAGGGGGAATTGTCAGGGAGTGGGTCTGGTATAGAAAGCTCCCAAAATTAGTTGGGGTAAAACTCACTCCTAAAAGGATAATAATGTACGATGCATTGATGAAACTTCATTACCTTGAATCAAGGGGATTGAAACCGGATGAAGTTGATACCATACCAAGCACAACACTATCTGTTTGGAATATGGTGGATAGCGAGGAAGCAAAGAAGCGTAAAATAGAAAGCAATACAGGATAAAATGAATTCCAAGAGAGATTATATAATTGAAATAATTGACGAGCCTACGGGAATGGCATCGCCATTAAACGAAAATAAGTCATATATTTCAAAAGATCTTTCTAAAGGAGAGGACAGTTTTATCATAAAAGCAGTCACCATAAAAACAACCGTCGTACAAACTATGTTTTTGATTTCTTCTGTCACAGCATCTAAAGTAATTACTTTATTGGCCGGTTCAGTAATGTCAACTATTCGATGGTTTGGAAGGAGACTGATGTTTGAATGGAGACAAATAGGAAGATTTTTGAGGAATGCTTTTGGCAGAATTGGAAGAATTACAAGGCCAACTAGAGCGAGAATGGGAAGATTTTTCAGGCCATTTTTTAATAGATTAAGAAATATGTTTTCCAGAATAAATAGAATTAAAGGCTTCTTTAGAGAAAAATTTAGAAACATTCGCGGTTCTTTTGGAGGAATATTGAATTCAATCATTGAAGGGGATCCGAGTGGTAGAATGAAAAGAATAGTTGAGGCCCCGGGAAAAATATTTAGAAGAGGAGCAGCCGCATTTTCTAGTGCAAATAAAGTAATTAAGAGGATTATTAGTGGCACAGGAACAGGGATTGGCATGTTAGATCCTAGGCCTCTAGCACGTGCAACCGGATCACTAATAGGAAGCAAAGTGAAACCAATAGTTGATTATGCAGTGAAAACTGTTGAATCAATAAAATCAGGACTTGATTCAGTATTAATATCTAAGATAAAAA
This sequence comes from Tissierellia bacterium, assembly GCA_007116605.1. Lineage (GTDB taxonomy): Bacteria > Bacillota > Clostridia > Tissierellales > Dethiosulfatibacteraceae > 38-11. Next base: position 2,236 of record SKID01000087.1, on the reverse strand, counting down.
ACACTATAAACACCATGAGTGCTGGATTAAAAACATTTACTCAATCGATTAAGTCTCTTTTAAATAATGCTTTCACAAAGGCATATGATTCATTTGTTAGAATGGGAGCCAATGTACTTAGAAGTATTGGTAATAGATTAAGTTCATTAAAATTGGTCCAACGCGCCGCCGGGGTGGCAAGTGGAATAGCAGATAGGGCCAGATGGCTTAGAAGCATGCACAGGCAAACACATATACCTCTTAAAGATGCATTACTGAACGATCTTAAAGGCACTGCATTTTGGAAAAGACTTGCTCCAAGTGCAAGTGCAGCCATGGCAAGTTCCAAAAAGGCACTTGGAAAAATATCTAAAAAGACTTCGGGTTTTGTGGAGACAATAAGAAGATGGCCACTTTTAAATTTGATATTAGCAGGTCTATATGTTCCGGATTCTATGAACCATGCCCAACAATCAATGTCAGAAGATTTCCATTCTAAAGGAAGAGCCCATACTGCAAGTGGAATAGGAACTGCTGCAATGTTTGCCACAGATACAGGTGTCGGAGTTGCGGCACTGGGAGCTTTTGCTGGAATAGTAGCCGCGACGATATTTTCGGCCCCTGCTACATTATCATTTTCAGCGATTCCAGGTGCAATGGCGGGTGCTGGAGTATTATATTGGGGATTTGGAGGTGGGGGTCGAGAATCCCCTGGAGAAAAAGTTAGAAATTGGTTCTCAGGTTTTGCGCATAATATGATGGATAGAATGTTTGGAGAAGAAGATAAAGACCATTTTTATATTGACTACTCACAAATTGAACAATCAATGGAAGACAACTTTGCAAAGATAGGAGTATCAATTGATAATTTTCAAAGGGATAGATTTGGAGAGCATTTCGATAAATATCTTGAGGAATTATTTGCAACATCGATGGGAATAATAAAACAAAAGGACGGGTCTTTAGCAATGAGCGATGAGTTTATATCTAGATATGTCGGCGATGTCACCGGCGCTTTAATTGAAAATGATATAATATCAATTGGTGTGGAAATGGAATTCGACACAGAGCCAGAAGACATTTCTGGAGAACAGTTGCCTCCCCCAACTCCGAAAGAGATTAAGGGCGGAGCAATTCATAATTCAAGAGCTACATTGCATACATATCTTAGAAATAAAAAGAATACTCACGGGGATTTCATAACAGAAACTGTTCTACCTATTTATGAAGAAATGAATGATGAATTAGACTTTAGATTATGGGTACAGCGTCACGAAGAAGATCGGTGGTATGATATTGAAAGGTATAGAGAAGTAATGGAGTCTATAAGTCATCATAGAATAACATTACGAGAATATTACGAAAATCCACACGCATATAGAGTACCCCGAAGAAGAGAAAGAAGACAACATCAACCAGCAATTACCAGAGACGGAACTGCGACATTTAGAGGTTCATTTGCTGGCGGATCAGTCACCACCAATTCATCTGCAAATTTAAATGCAAGATGGGTTGGTGGTAACAATACAACACAAGCAAATCTAAATGCGAGGTTTTTATAGGAAAGGTTAAAAATCCAAAAAGGAGATAGAATAGAATGGACTCAAAGAACATCGATGTAAACATAACCCTTAATCGAAAGGGCTCAATAACAAATTTTTCAAGCAGTCCAATGACTAGTGGAATTGGAAACAACTCTTTGGGGGGAATTAGTGATGGTTCAGGTAGAAAACAACCTATGACTGATATGGAAGTATCAAATAAAATTGGTAAAATCTCTCAATTTTCCACGTTGGAAATTATGACTAATACATTATTTAACGTACCAAAACTTGCTTCACAATTTGTTAGAACTTTGGCTTGGCTAATACCAACAGTTTTAACGTCAATGAGCATTGGAGGAATATTAAAATCTATCCTCGGAGGAAATGATGGAGGAGTAGATGACTTCAATGATATGTTTAGTGAAGGAGAATTTGATGATTTTTATAGTAAATTCCCAACCACTTCAATTGGAATAGGTGAAGAAGGAGGAATGGGTGGAGACACGGGAGAAACCGCCCCTCCACCACCACCACCTTCAACTCCAGATACAACAATGCCAGATTTCAATTTTTCTCCAATAACAGACGGTTTGGATGATGCAAAGGACTTTCTTAATCAAGATCACACTGCAAATATAAGAATAACAACTTCTTCTGAAGGAACAAGTGAAGCTACAGAAAAAATAGGTTCAATGACAGGAACAATAACGAAG
>SKID01000044.1 GCA_007116605.1 Tissierellia bacterium | reverse complement strand
GAAGAAATAAACTTAAAAAATACTATTGGGGACATTATAAACCTAAAGTTTGGGTTCCCCATTGCACGATGATTTTAAGTGAAGATATTGCACACCATATTCAAGGGATGGAAATATTAGGACGTGAATTTAAAACCATAGAAGTGACTATAGAAAAAGTAGCTTTAGTGGAATTTTATCCTTTTAAAGAAATTATGGAACTTGAATTAGAATAATTAAATTGATTTTTTTATTAAATTTATGTATAATACTATGGAGTAAAATCCACATACAGGAAGTGATTAGTTGGCTAAAGAAGTATTTAACCGGCATGAACTAAAATTCTTAATTAATCAACAAACATATTATGATATCAATAAAGCACTTAAGCCATACTTAACCATGGATCTTCATGGGGATGGGAATGGCTATTATACTGTGTCCAATATTTATTATGACACTAAAGACAACTTATTTCATTATGAAAAAATGAAAGGACAAGATTTTAGGCAGAAGTTACGTTTAAGAACTTATAACCAAGCGGATTTAAATAGTGATGCATTTATAGAAATCAAAAAAAAGCATAGTGGATTAGTCAATAAAAGAAGAACCATTTTACCCCTTAGTAAAGCTTATGAGTTTATCGGTGATAATGTTGAAAACATAGACACTAATGAGAATTCAACGGCTAATCTGCAGATACTAAAAGAGATTAAATTCTTAGTAGATTTTTATGAGTTAGAACCTAAAGTCGTTTTGTGTTATGACAGGCAAGCTTTTCAAAGTATTGAAGATCCTGATTTAAGGGTCACTTTTGATAAAAATCTTCGAAAGAGAACGGAAGACTTTTGCTTGGCTTCAGGTAGTTATGGTGAGATTTATCTCCCTCAGGATATTTATGTCTTAGAAATCAAAGTGAGTGAAAGAATTCCATTATGGTTAGCCAAGATTCTGAGTGAATTTAGATGTTCTATGCAGAGTTTCTCAAAGTATTCAACATGCCACAACACAGTGGACACTTTGACAATCAATAGAAAAACAGGATAGGAGCATAAAAGAATGCAAGCATTTAATGATATTTTTTTAATAAATGATGTAATGATTAGGGCAACAGTTTCAGAAGTCATTATAGCTGTTGCCGTTAGTTTTTTATTAGGATTAATAATAACGACAGTGTATATGGCTACATATTCCGGACCCTATTATTCTAAAACATTTGTCCAAACATTAATGATTGTTCAAGTAGTCATTTCGATCATTATTGTAGCCATTGGTAGTAATATTGCTAGAGCTTTTAGTTTAGCCGGAGCCTTATCTATTATACGATTTAGAACGGCCATAGGAGATCCTAGAGACATAGCTTTTATTTTTTTTGTTATGGGAGCAGGTTTAGCGGTAGGGGCAGGATTGTTGTTACCAGCCATTGCCTTTGTTTTGATATTAAGTGCATTGATATATGTGATGCATTTAGTGAATTATGGTGAGAAAAAAGGACTTCAAAAAGTCCTTAAGATTACGGTGCCAGAAAACCTAAATTATGAGGGCTTGTTTGATGATATTCTTAATCAATACTTGACTGAATATAAATTGCTGAGTATTAGAACAACAAACTTAGGAACTATGTTTGAACTCGTATACACCATAGTGACAAAAGAAAAAGAAAGTGATAAAAAATTAGTTGATGATATTAGATCGAGAAATGGGAACTTAAATGTGACCATTGTATTAGATCGTCAATTTCTAGAATAGACAATGCTTAATAGTCAATAAAAAAAGTTGTGGATTGATTAAGATGGATAGTGGCAGTCACTTTGTTAGAGTAGGGATTATTAATAGACTCTAAGACTTGCACGATACCATCTTTTTTTGTTTGAATTTTCAAATCCCATTGTCTTCCAATAGGTTCATCAAGGTGATACCAATTTTCTGGTGAAAAATGGGCAACATCATTGCGATAGAACAAAGTCAATTCACCGGTGATTGAAGGGTTTGACCCTTCGACTTCCAACAGATATAAGTGACTGATAGCATAATTTTCATCATGTGGTACTGCTTTTAAAGACAAGGATTCAACATTTAAGATTTCTTCAACATCAAAATAACCAATGGTAAACCCATTAAGATCCGTAAAAAATAGGCGCTCTCCTTTTTGAATCCCCTTTTCTTTAGAAAGATCAAGGGTGGCATAGTTGATATTGTCATTAGGATGATGTTCGTTAAGATTAAAGTGTCTGCGTAAAAACTGGTAGCGCAAATCTATAAAATCCACTAAGCTAGTAGTGTGAGCTGAGTAATCACTGAGCTCACTGTGATGATTTTGAGGATGTAAAACAAAGTGTTGCTCATCAGGCTCTATCACAACATAAGGTTTAAGTTTATGAGCAGTATTATGAATGAAATGGTAAAAGAATTCTTCTGGGTAGACATCTGTCATGATAACATTAAGCTTGTTTACAAAAGAGGCAACCAAAAGATCAGATTCAAAGAATTTTTTGATTAATAGGTTATTTCGGTGATGATTTCCGACTAAGTCATACTCATAATGAAAGAAATCATTATCGACATAATGATCAGCTCTCCATGAAGAGCCAAAAGTCAGATCTTTATCCCATGGTATGATTATCCAACGGGCATTTGGATCTTGATGGTCTAAATAAAGCCAATAGTCATTTGAGAATGAATCCACATCACCAGTGATAAAAAGGATAGATAAGTAAGTATTAAACAGATCTAAATCAAAAAAATCAGTAAACTTTTCATAGAAAGCATCACCAGAGGGTGTATTTTCTACAAAGTCAATTAATTCAACGACTTTTTGCCAATCTGGCTGACTGCGATAATCGATAGCTTGTTGCAATAAGTCTAGATAATCAGGTTTATTTAACAAGAAAGAGCCAAACATAGAAGAATTATTAATATCTTCATGTGATTGGTTTCTTTCGAACTCATCTCTAATCAATGTGCCTAAAGGATTCATTTTATTTGCTTTTATCATGTTTTCGTCTATTCTTTCAACATGATAATAAAGTCCTTCATAAATATCGTTTATAAAAAGGTTAAAAAATTGGGTTCGTGGTGTGAGGATACCAACATTTGAATGAAGATAGTAAGATAGAACGCTTCGTAATTGAGTGGGATCTGTATAAGAAGCATTCAAATTCATACGATGACTATTAAATATAAAAGGTTGAGGATGTATAAATGAAAGATTAAAAGATTTTTTAGGTAGATATCTTGTTGAGTCGCCACGAAATCGAACGCCTTCTGTTTCGATAAGAGGACCATCTATTGATTGTTTAACATAAGCAGGTAAACGTTCATTGTCTAGAGGGCTTCTTTCATATAAAGCCACTAAGTCTTCAACAGCCATTAAAAGATATAAATCCAAAACATT
>SKID01000192.1 GCA_007116605.1 Tissierellia bacterium | reverse complement strand
TTAGAGAAGCCATTGATTTAACAAAGGCAACAGAGTACAAAAAGAATGGAGTCAAAATAGTATACGGTATATTACCAGCAATTTTGTCCAACTACATGGCGATTAAAGTCAGTGGTGGAGAAAAAGTTTATGTTGGTTTTCCGGATATGTTTCTTGCAAAGGTCTTAAATGCTTTTTTCCATAAATTAGATCCATTTTTAGAAAATGCAGAAAAACATGGCATGTCCTATGGGTGTCGTCATTGTGCTTTGAACAAAACCAGAATATCTGCTCGAATGAAAAATGTGATCCCTTCTCCAGATATCATATGGACATGGGGACTTAACTGCGATGAAGGACCTAAGACGGATGAGTTTATTAATTGTTATTTAGATAGTGAATGGAATGTTGAAGTGACCAGAATTCCTCATGATACTTATTGGGGAGAAGATGATAGTCAGAATGATGAGAGAGTTGAGTATTTAGCACATCAGTTAAATCACAGTTTGAAAATTGTTGAAGAGACTGTAGGATTTAAGGTAACACCAGAGTCTCTTCAAATGGCTTCTACAGCATCACGTCAATATGGGATGAAAATAGCACAATTAAATAGTATGTGTATGAATGCAGATCCGTTTCCTATAGGCGGAAATGTTTTATCTATCATTGGTTCGCCATTATCTATGCCATATAACACAGGCCTAAAATACATGGAAGACGCGATTGACACTTTGATAAAAGAAGTAAAGAAAGACATAAAAGAAGGCAAAGGTATTTTAGAAAAAGGAGCACCACGAATAGGAGTGTATTTTACCCCTTATTGTGTGCCTTGGGTAGACAAATTGTTTAGAGACAATGGTGTGGCGCTAGGATTTAGTCTGATTTCAGTAATAACAAAAAAGACAATGATGAAACCAATGCGATACAAAGATGACCCTTATCGATTAGTAGCAGAGCAATGGCTAAGATCTGCTGCAGGAGGAAATATGGGTTTTGAGTTTGAATCATGGGTGGATAAAATTGAGACATTCAAGCCAGATGCTATGCTAATGGGTTTCTTTGATTTTGATCGTTGGTTAGGTGCACATCAAAAAATGGGTGCAAAATATGTTGAGGAAAGAACAGGCGTCCCCCATTTTTATATAGAAGCTGACTTTTGGGAAGATCGAGATTATAGTGCAGAAAGTCTGAGAACTAGAATAGAAAGCATTTGTCAAGTGGCGAAAATGAATAAAGAACTAAACAATCAATAGGATATAACTATAAAAACATAGGTGTTTCACAAAAAAAGTTTGAGTATGAGTAGTTAAAAAAAATCAATTTATATGATTGGATAAATAAAACAATAGGAGGATATCATGGTTGTTAATGGATTGGATAGGATGGTTATTAGTGTAAAGAGCATGGAAGAAAGTCTCGCTTTTTATAGGGATAAAATGGGTATGACCATTGTGGGAGAATGCGATTTAGGTGAAGAAGTTTTACAAAAGTTATGGTCATTGAGTCCAGAAATCAAAGGAAAATCTATTTTCCTACAAAAGGGAGATAGGCCAGTACTCATTCAATTGGTAGAATTCAGTCCTAAATCAAAAGGGTTTATTAGGAAGCCAGGAGAACCAAATTACGACTATGGGATTTATGATATAGGCTTTAGGGTTAAAAATATGGAAAAAGCTTACAAGGAATTGAGTGAGACATATGAATTCATTAATCCACCCAAGACATATCAAGCACCATGGACAGACGTGACTGTGAAGGAAGTTGTTATGATTACTCCAGATCAGTTAAGGAATGCCTTTATGCAAAGTGGGACAGTGCCAATGGAAGAAGACTTTGGTCTAGTTACGACTAATGCTCATTTTGTAAAAAGTGTTGATGAAGCTAATGCATTCTATAAAGATGTTTTAGGGTTTCAAATTGTATTTGATAAAATTATGCCAGCTGGTTTAGTTAATTCTATTTTGGGGATTCCAGAAGCTTGTGAGCCAAGAATTTCGATGGCTTTCAAGCCTGGTACAAAAGCACCAGTACCAGAATTTATTGAATGTGGATGTGAAGGTAGATACATTCATGAATGTGCTAACCCCACAGACATCGGTATGTTTTCAGTGGCATATGAAGTCGAAAATTTAGAGGAGGTATTAAAAAAAATAAATACTTCCCAATATAGTCAATTATGTGATATAATAGAAACAAGCATACCGACCGTAGGTACAATAAAGTCGGTGCTAGTAGAGGGGCCAGCTAAAATTAAACACGAAATATATAGCCGGCTAAGATAATTTTTTAATACTTAACAATCTAAGAGGATTTAAATGAAAAGAAAAATGAGTTTTGTAATGGCATTAATTTTAGTGGTTATAGTCGTTTTAGCTGGATGTAATGAAGCACAACCAGCACCAGCTGAAGTACCAACACCATCGGCAGAAACGATTGCTTCTGCATCAGGACAGTTTTATTATGAGGAATCAAGTTATACCAAAGAAGAATTAATTGAGTATATGCAAGCGTACCCTTATCCTGCTTCGGTAACTATTGCTACAGTTAATGAAGATGGTAGTCCAAATATTTCAATAGTGATACCAGGCATATCAGAAGATGGAAACTATTTTGTTTTTGGCTTGGCAGATAATCGAACAGCTGAGAACTTTATTGAAAGAGAATTAGCGGTAGTGGCTTTTTATGAGTACAATCCTACAGCGGAAGACCGTGCGGATCGAAACAGAGGCTGTCGTGTCATTATTAAATACCCAGGTGCTGAAGTGAATGAACAATTAAATGAAGGTAGAGAAAGACCGGCCTTGTTTATGGAAATAGTAGAAATATTGCCTATCGGTTAAAATTTAGACCGGTTATCCCAGGGTAACCGGTTCTACTTTACAGAAGGACATGAGATGGAAACAATGATTAATTTAACAGAAAGTTTATGCCCCATTTGCTTAAAACGAATTCAAGCTGAAATCATAAAAGACAAAGATAAAATATATTTACAAAAACAATGCGATCAACATGGTTTATTTAAAGTATTGATATGGTCTGATGCAAGTTCTTATAAAACTTGGGCACAAGCTAATGTGACTGCTGGAAATGTATCAGTAAAAAAAACAAGTACTCAAGGTTGCCCATTTGACTGTGGATTGTGTTCGGTTCATCAAGGAGGGGCATGCACAGTAGTCATAGAAGTGACCCAAAGATGTAACTTAAAATGCCCTATATGTTTTGCTGATTCCGAACCAGATAATAAGCAGACTGACCCAAGCTTAAGTCTCTTAAGAAAAATGATGATGGAAACAATTCATCAATCAGGATATCCATCACTGCAATTGAGTGGAGGAGAGCCTACTTTAAGAGATGACTTGCCAGAAATCGCAAAGATGTCTAAAGACTTAGGTTTTAAGC
>SKID01000022.1 GCA_007116605.1 Tissierellia bacterium | reverse complement strand
GAATGGCATTCATACAGTCATCGCCAGCGGAGACAATATTCATATTCTTTATGATATTTTAGAAGGAAAAAATTGTGGAACGTTTTTTAGTACCCACGGAAATAAAGGAGGTCATACAAATGTCAATCTTGCATGAAATAGGTAAAAAAGGCTTATCTGCCAAAGCTATTTTGCACAAACTTTCTACATTGGATAAGAACAAAATACTAAACCAAGTAGCTATTGATCTAGTTAATCATAAAGATTATATCTTGCATAACAATTCAATCGATATTCGAGAAGGTCGCAAAAACGGACTTAGTGATGCATTGCTAGATCGCCTTTTATTGACAGAAGATCGTATTGTCAATATGGCCAATGGATTAAAACAAATCGCTCAACTTGAAGATCCTATCGGTCAGGTCATCTCTATGTCTCAAAGACCTAATGGCTTAAAAATTGGAAAACAGCGTGTTCCATTGGGTATGGTGGGTATTATCTATGAATCTAGACCTAATGTGACCGTGGATGCATTTGGACTTTGTTTTAAAACAAATAATGTGGTTTTATTGAGAGGTGGAAAAGAAGCGATTAACTCTAATGTAGCCCTGGTTAATAGGATACAAGACTCCTTAGAAGCTGCTCAACTGCCTAGAGAGATCATTCAAATTGTTGAAGATACTTCTCGTGAAACCGCTTTAGAAATGATGCGAATGAATGATTACTTGGATGTGCTTATTCCAAGAGGTGGTGCTGGTCTTATTCGATCTGTCATAGAAAACAGTACCTTACCCGTTATAGAAACTGGTAAAGGCAATTGTCATATTTATGTTGACCAAACGGCCGATTTAGAAATGGCTTTAAATATAATAGATAATGCTAAAACTAGTCGACCAGGTGTTTGTAATGCCTGCGAAAAAGTCTTGATTCATCAAAGCATGGTACCCGACTTTGTAGGCCCTTTAATTGAGCGACTCAAAAGCAAATCAGTTGAAATTCGTGGCGACGAACACATCTGTCAGTTTGATGCTTCTATCTTGTCGGCTTCGGAAAAAGATTGGGAAACTGAATATTTGGATAAAATCATTGGCATTAAAGTGGTGCAAGATATTAGTGATGCTATCTCTCACATTAATCACTTTGGCACCGGCCATTCTGAAGCCATCATGACTCAAGATCATTCTCATGCCATGCGATTTCTAGATGAAATTGATGCTGCTGCTGTATATATCAATGCTTCCACTCGCTTTACCGATGGTGAAGAGTTCGGGTATGGTGCTGAAATTGGTATTAGCACACAAAAATTACACGCTAGAGGTCCTATGGGCCTAGAAGCCTTAACATCTATAAAACATATCATCTTTGGAAATGGACAAATTCGTTAAAATATATTTGTCACAAGTTTGAAAATAATGTTATAATATAATGAGTACAAAGTCTATTTAGAAGGTGATTAAATGATTTCAAAGAACATGGCATGTATTAAATCTTTTTTAATCGAAAATGACATCAAGCCTTCCATCCAACGTGCACGAATCTATCAGTTTCTGGTTGATAATCCTATTCATCCTACTGCCGATGAGATTTACAATCAACTTAATCCTGAACTGATAACCTTGTCCAAAACAACCGTCTACAACACGATGCATTTGTTCGTTGAAAAAGGGATTGTTCAACCTATCCATGTAGAAGGTAACGAAGTGCGTTACGATGCTGACTTTTCTCAGCATGGTCATTTTAAGTGTGATTGTTGTGGAAAAGTTTTTGATATTAACATTGACTTAAACACAAGTTCAATTACACAACTGAAAGGGTTTAAAATTAAATCTATACAAATGCTTATGTCAGGCACATGTGAAAAATGTAGCTGTCAATAATGCCCATTAAAAGGAGTCTTTATGCAACCATTAGTTGAAAGATTTATTAAGTATGTCCAAATTGATACCCAGTCTAGTTTAGAAATCAAGCAAAATCCTAGCACTGAAAAACAGTTTAAATTAGCTCAATTATTAGTGGAAAACTTAAAATCCATCGGTGCTTCAAATGTTCAATTGAGCGATTATTGTTATGTTACAGCCGAAATTCCTGGAAATGTTCCTAAGGCACCCACCATCGGTTTAATTGCTCACATGGATACAGCTACAGAAATGTCTGGAAATAATGTAAAACCTCATATAATCCAAGGGTACGATGGTCATGATATTTTACTCAACGACGAGCTAGATATTTGGATGAAGACGGAAGATTTCCCTGATTTATTAAATTACGTAGGTCAAGATCTTATTGTTACTGATGGAACTACACTATTAGGTGCTGATAATAAAGCGGGGGTGGCAGAGATTGTATCTGCTGCTGAATATATCATCCAAAACCCCCAAATACAACACGGTACCATTAAAATTGCTTTTACTCCTGATGAAGAAGTAGGTATGGGCACTTTAAACTTTGACCTTGATGGTTTTAATGCTGACTTTGCCTATACTGTTGATGGTGGACCCCTAGGAGAACTAGAGTACGAAACCTTTAACGCTACTATGGCTAAGATTCATATTCAAGGTCGCAATGTACATCCCGGTACCGCTAAAAATAAAATGATTAGTGCTCAACGCATTGGTTTTGAGTTAGATGCCATGCTGCCAGAAAATGAAAAGCCTGAGTTTACCACAGGAGATGAAGGTTTTTTCCATTTAGTCAATTGTAATGGAGATGTAGAGTCATTTAATATGCTTTATATTATTAGAGACCATGATATCAACAAGTTTAGACACAAAAAAGATTTGTTGAACCAATGTATTAATTATTTAACTTTAAAATATCCTCATGCTAAGATAATTAATGATATGCAAGATCAGTATTATAATATGTCTGAGAAAATTAAGCCTGTTTTCCATATTGTTGAAACGGCTAAAAAAGTCATGGAAGCTTTAGACATTGAACCTATTATCAAACCCATCCGTGGTGGAACTGATGGTGCTGCACTTTCTTTGAAAGGACTGCCTACACCTAATCTATTTACTGGAGGTCATCATTTTCATGGGAAGTTTGAGTATATTCCTATACAGTCGATGGAGAAAAGTGTTCAAGTGATTGTAGGGATTATAACAGCTTATGGACAAACTGAAATGTAGATAAAATGAGTCATAGAATTTAAAAAGCCACTCTGCATTTTGTTGCAGACTGGCTTTTTTTAGAGAGTTGCCTCATTGGCATTTTTTATCGCTTTAGCCGATAATATCGGCCCAATGACTTCAAAGAAAATAACACCTGTAAGTATAATCCCGGTTATTATCCCTTGTGACCCAGGTATCTTTTGCTCCGCAATAATACTGAGTCCAATAGAAATACCTGCTTGTGGGGTAAGTGCCATCCCTACATTTTTCCCTACTACACTAGGCAATCT
>SKID01000035.1 GCA_007116605.1 Tissierellia bacterium | reverse complement strand
CTTCCTACGACAAAATTGATTTAATTATTCACGCTATATAATAATATATCATAAAAAAAACGACAGAAAATAGAAATCTCTAATCTGTCCTAAATTATTTTCTGATAAAATCTAGCTCATTTTAAATCATCAAATAGTACTATTGTAGAATCTTTTTTCAAACTCTTTTTCTAGCTCATCTCTAAAGTCAGGATGGGCTACTTTAATCAATGCTTTGCCTCGCTCTTTTAGAGTTTTACCTCTTAATTCTGCAATCCCATATTCTGTCACCACATAATGAACATCATTTCTGGATGTTGTTACAGCGGAACCTTCTTTTAAGAAAGGTACAATTCTTGATGATTTTCCTCTTTGTGCTGTTGAGGGCATGGCAATAATCGACTTTCCGTCTTTAGCCATACTTGCTCCTCGCACATAATCTACTTGTCCTCCAGTACCACTAAATTGATGAATGCCTATACTTTCAGAAGATACTTGTCCCATTAAGTCAACTTCTATACAAGAGTTGATGGAAACCATTTTATGGTTTTGTGCAATGACACAAGGATTATTCACATAATCTACAGGATGTAACTCTACCATTGGATTATTGTTCACAAAGTCATAGAGTTTTTTTGTACCCATCAAAAATGTGACAATCATTTTGCCTTTATGAATGGTTTTATGTTTGTTGGTAATCACACCTGACTGAAACAAATCAACTACCCCATCTGAAAACATTTCTGAATGAATTCCTAAATCTTTTTTATCTTTTAAAAACAGCAATACTGCATCAGGAATCGCACCAATACCCAATTGTAATGTGGAACCGTCTTCAACTAACTTGGCACAGTTTTCACCAATGGCTTTTTCAATATCAGTGATGGTAGGAGGTTTTAGTTCTATCAATGGTCTATCATTCTCAACAATGTAGTCAATTTCATCAAGATGAATAAAATTATCGCCTAATGTTCTTGGCATATTAGGATTAATTTCAGCAATAACTAACTTAGCCGACTCAGTCGCTCCTTTTGTGTAGTCATTAGAAAGTCCATAGCTACAATAACCATGTTCATCAGGTTCACTCACTTGGATTAACGATACATCAACTGGTAAATAGCCATCTTTAAATAATCTTGGAATTTCAAAGAAGAAACAAGGTGTATAGTCGGCACGGCATTCTTGGACTGCTTTACGTGTAGATCCTCCTACAAATAGTGCATTATGCGTAAAATAGGATGTCATTCCTTCTTGTGTATACTCGCCTTTACCCATGGCTACCATATGACATATTTCTAGTTGATTAAACCGCTCTTTATTCTTTACCATAGCTTCAACTAGAGCAACTGGTTCACTACAAGCATGTCCCGTCACAACACGACCTTGTCTAGGTATTTTGATGATAGCTTGATCTGCTGTCATTATTTTATGATTGTATTTATCCTTCCACATCTTTTATTTTGCCTCACTTTCTAGATCATTAATTCGCTCTATTATTTCGTCTATAGGAGTTGCTTTATCTATATGCAAAATTTTGTTGCTGCTAAATGAAATTTTTGGGCATCGACTTTGACAACCTGTCACAACAATTAAGAGGTCAGCTGATAAAGCCTGTTCTCCTGTTATAAAGCGCTTATCACCCATTTTTTTCTTTAATGCTTCAGCCAATGTTACCCGATCATATCTGGGATTACATCCACCGCAATATTTGATGCCTATCATTTTTGTGCACCTTTTGACAATATTTTCTTAGCGAAATCCATTAATTCAGGATTCACAGTCTGGTCAATTTCTACTGCCTTCACCCATCCAAAATGTTCTTTAAGGTGCTTTTCTATAAAGTCTTTTGTGTCATTATCTGCACTGGGGCAGCCTGCGCAAGCCCCAGTTAGTTTAAATTTTACGATTCCTTCATTGATACCGATTAATTGTATATCTCCTTGATGAGCCATCAAGGCGGGTCTAATAAATTCTTCAATCACTCGCATAAATCGATCCATAAGATCACCCTTATTTTCCTATTTTTGCAATGTTTTTCGCTAACTCTTTCTTATGCTCTAAATTACCTTGTCTCCAAATCATCACTCTTTGAGCCTGTGGAGATCCTGCACCATGCATGGACTCAGTTCGATAGCCAACAGCAGCAGTTCCTAAAGTCAAGTTCTCAACCAATCTCAATATTTTGGCTCGGTCAAGGGTTGGAACATTGGCGTTTCCTCTAAAATATTTCTCACAAATGGGACCTAAATCAGGATGTAGGAAGTCTTTTTCAGATGGCATTGTTACCATTAATCCACCTGCAATGTCTTCTGCTAATCTCGTAATTTCATACGGGAATCTTGTGACGTTTTGCTTACAGACATTAGCCAATAATAAATCAATTTGATAGTTTCCTGCTTCCGTAGGATAACCTTCTGATGAACACGCAATACCACAACAATATAAAGTTTCATTTAGATGCATCATTTCTATCAATTTATCTTTTATGTGAGATGCTTTTGGCACACCATTATACTCTGCTGCTAAGGCTGCCGCACCAATTAAAACATCACCCACACCAACTTTACAACCACCATAACTTTGTCTATGATAGCCTGCAAATCTTTCTACCATCATGCCTGCAAATTCAGTTTCTCCATTTAAGAAAATACGATCATTGGGAACAAAAACATCATCAAATACGACTAAGGCTTCTTGACCACCAAACTCACTATTACCTACATCAATAGTGCCACCTTCTAGTTTTCTTGTATCACAGGATTGTCTACCATAAATCATAAAGACACCTTTGGCATCTGTGGGTACTGCAAAAGAAATGGCATAATCTTTGTCGTCTGGTCCCATGGCAATGGTTGGCATGATCAAATGCTCATGAGAATTAATCGATCCTGTTTGATGAACCTTGGCACCACGTACAACAATACCATCTTCTCTTCTTTCAACGACCCTTACAAACATATCTGGATCCGCTTGCTTGCTTGGAGCTAAACTTCTATCACCTTTTGGATCTGTCATGGCACCATCAACAGTCCAATCTTTTTCCTGTACAAGTTTCATATAGTCAATAAATTGTTGATGATAAGCAGTGCCATATTTTTGATCAATTTCATAAGTTGTGCTATAGATTGCATTGAATGCATCCATCCCTACGCAACGTTGAAAACAAGATGCTGTTTTCTGTCCTAACAATCTTTGCATTTTAACTTTTTTGACTAAATCATCTGCACTTTGATGTAAGTGGGTAAATCGATTGACTTTTTCTCCTGTTAGATTAGAAGTAGCCGTCATTAAATCTTCGTATTCTGCTTGATGGGCTAACTCATAAGTCATCGCCACAGAATTAATTGAGGGTCTAATAATAGGATGATCCACAAAGTTTTCTACTAATTCCCCAAACATATACACTTTCACATCTAAACTTCT
>SKID01000361.1 GCA_007116605.1 Tissierellia bacterium | reverse complement strand
TAATATCAATAATAGATGTTCCATGATAGCCCTTAACAGAAAATAATTGCTCAGCAGATTCTAATATTTTGTTGAGAGTCACCTGACCTCTTTTTGTTTTAGGATAGTTCACTATTTGATTCAAAATTACTCCTTTAATCATAAATTAATACAATAAGATATCATATCATACTCAAAGCATCAATGATAGAATTAATATTGACTTTTTATAGTATGGTCATGTCCAAATCTGATGCATTAATAAATCCTAAAACGAGAGTTGTGAATAATGCTGGCTTTTCATACATAGATGCATGACCTGTTTTAGGCAAAACCACTAGATCTGAACAAGGCATTAATTGATGCATTGTCTCTTGCTCTTCTTTTGGTGTGATAAAATCATTTTCACTGCTTACAATCAATGTTCTGACATTTAAATCTTTAAGCTGTTTTTCAACGTCATGTTCTTCTGAACTTTTCGTTAAGCGCACCATGCTCTCCATAAAAGGTTCTTGATTAAAAACCATAGAAACTAAAAGCTTTTTACGTTCTTCCATAAATTGACGATGAGTATTGTAAAACTGAGGTGAATAAATGACCGGTATGGTTGTTAAATAATAATTCATCGCATCCCCAGCACTTAGGTTCCACGCATCACCAATATCTTTTAACCAAGGAGATGTGCGATAAGAAGCGTTAAATATAACCATTCTATCAACCATATGCTGATATTGAACAGCAAAGTTCAGCGCAATTTCTCCACCATAGGAAATTCCTACTAAATTCACTTTACTTAAACCTAGCTCTTCAATTAATCCTTTAAGCACTTGCACCTGTAAATCATGAGTATAAGTTTCTGTAAATTTATCTGATTTTCCTTGATCTAAAAAATCTAACAAGATCAATTGATTGTTTTGACTCAGTGCTTTAACAAAAATCTGCCAGCTCATCGTTGACATCATAATGCCATTAAGTAATATTAAGGGTTTTCCACTCCCATGAACTTCGTAATAAATTTGTTTTCCTTGAAATGAATAGGTTGACATTTTCCACTCCTTAATGTTAAATTACCAAATTCTTAGTTGTTTTGCAGCATGTTTTAATTCATCTCTGAAATCAGGATGAGCAATATTTACTAAACGCTTCACTCTCTCTCTAATAGACTGTCCTCTTAGCCATGCAACACCATACTCTGTCACTACATAATCCACATCATTTCTTGATAAACTAACCATCGCTCCAGGTTTAAGTAATGGCTGTATTTTAGAGATGGTTTTTTTATCACCCTTCTCATCTTTTACATTGGCAGTGGAATACAAAGCGATAAAAGACTTGCCCTCTGGACAGTTTTGTGCTCCTACTGCAGTGTCTGTCTGTCCACCTGTTCCTGAGAACTGTATATGACCAATTGACTCTGAAGCACATTGCCCAAATAAGTCAACTTCTAAAGTCGTATTGATAGAAACCATTTTATAATTTTGCCCAATCACATGAGGATCGTTGGTCCAGCTACCATTTCTTAGCCCCACAGCAATGTTATCATCAAGGAAATCATAAAGTTTTTTATTGCCTAATGCAAAGGTAGCCACCGTTTTTCCTTTATAAAGTGTTTTCCTAGAATTATCCACCACACCACACTCAATTAAATCGACCATCCCGTCAGTAAGCATTTCTGTATGAATACCTAAATGCTTTTTTGACTTAAGGGCATTAGCAACTGCATTAGGAATTCCACCAATGCCTAGTTGAATCGTTGAACCATTATCAATATGTTCTGCAATATATTCACCTATTTTTCTATCTTTGTCATTGATTAAAGCTTCAGGCAATGTGGCTAGTGGATAGTCCACTTCAAGTATTGCTGTAATCTCACTAATATGAACTGTGGTATCTCCAAAGGTTCTTGGTAGTTGTTGGTTGACTTCAGCAATGACAATTGCACCATCTTCTATCACTTCTCTTTCATAGGTACAACCTAGAGACAATGTTAAATAGCCATGTTTATCCATAGGAGAACAAGAACATAATAACACTTTTCTTCTATCTCCCGCTGCATACTTTCTTTTTGTGTATGCAAAATGTAAATTTTGAGGAATATAAGAGATATTCCCATTTTGATGTGCTTTTCTAAGAGGAGGCGAATAAAACCATCCGTTTGTAAAAATGACATCTTGATACTCTGGATTTTTAAAATACTCATAATCTGCCATGGGTAGACAATTGCTAAGATCACAATTTTTAACCCCTCTGTCAGCAATTTTATGTAATTCACTTAAAATCTTAATAGGTTCGCTTCCCGCTAAAGCACTCATGATAAAATCATTTGATTGAAACAAATCTAATATTTCATCTAGGGTTTTAACTTTTTGGTTATATAGATTATATGCATTCATACGATGACCTCTTTTGAAATTTTTGAGGTTTGTTATATGTTCAACAAACCTCTGATTGTAGTGAATAAACTTCTATGATTTACTTGGTTTCTAATGGTTTGTTAGACTTATCACTCTTTTTTTTAACATAAGCTTGTACCCTATATATTCCTCCCATAATGCCTGATGGTAAGAACATCACCAGTAAAATGTAGATGGATCCAATAAATAACATTGGATATCTGAAAATTTGTGTCCCACTAAATGTTTTACCCAAATCTAACAAAAAGTTTTGTATCCATGTTACAAATGCACTTCCTATAATCGCTCCATAAAGAGTTCCTGTGCCACCTACTAATGTAATTAACAAAGCATTTAGCGTATATTGAATACTCAGATAATCAGTGTTGGCAAATCTAGCAATCACAGAAAAGAAAAGCCCTGCCCACCCTGATGAAATGGCAGATACAATTAATGCAATGGTTTTATACTTTTTAGTGTCATAGCCTAAAAATCTGGCCCTTTGCTCATTTTCTCTTATAGATAAAAGGACGCGTCCAGTGGGAGACAATACAAATTGTCTTAAAATCAACGTCATAATGATTAAAAAAGCAAAAGCAAAATAGTAGGCTCCTACTCTGGTTTCAAACAAAGGCTGCAATGCCACACGTGAAGCTCTCATAGGCAAACCATCTTGTCCTCCTGTCACAGCACGCCATCTTTCAGCTATATTTCTTACAATTTCTCCTAAGGCTAAAGTAATCATAGCAGCTGCTACAACGCCGCCCGTTTTTAGAACAATTTGACTCATAATGAATCCACCAATTAAAGAAAATGCTGTAATCGCAAGAAATGCTAATGCAAAATATGCTAAATTATTTTGCATATTTAAAAAGATAACTCCCATATAAACTCCAGAACCGAAAAATATTGCCTGCCCCAAGTTTATAAATCCGGTATACCCTCTTAATATATCATAACTCATTCCATATACAGCTAGTAAAAATATTCTACTCATCATAATCAGTTGTGCATTTTTTAAAAAATGAGGTAAAATC
>SKID01000250.1 GCA_007116605.1 Tissierellia bacterium | reverse complement strand
TGTGAAGTTGCTATACCGTCTGACAGGTGTCGGGACACATCAATTGAGTCGCATGATGTCAGGTCAAAGTGTTCAGGTTTTTGGACCATTGGGCAATGGATTTGATCTTTCATTGATTAAAGGAAAAGTTGCCATTATTGGTGGTGGTATTGGAATTGCTCCATTACTTTATTTATCTAAATCATTACCTGTTAATACTGTTGACTTGTACTTAGGATTTAAAGATGAGACTTATTGTATTAATCAGTTTAAAAACATTCATTCTTCTATTTATTTATCAACGGAAGACGGGTCTTTAGGACATAAAGGTTATATAACAGATTTAGTCCAATGGGATCAGTATGATACTGTCGTTACATGTGGTCCAGATCTGATGACTTATAAAATTATTAAAATATGTAGAGAACACAACATTAAAGTTTTTGCTTCCCTTGAAAAAAGGATGGCTTGTGGTATTGGCGCTTGTTTAGGCTGTGTTGTTAAAACCACATCAGGAAATCAAAGAGCATGCAAAGAAGGCCCTGTCTTTGATGGGAATATGCTTGTTATTAGTGAGGAGAACGATGGCTAATTTATCAACAACTTTTTTAGATATTCCATTTAAAAATCCACTCGTTGGAGCCAGTGGTACATTTGGTTTTGGCCAAGAATACCATGAAATATTTGATGTGGGTCAGCTAGGAGGAATTTCGTCCAAAGGTCTGACTATAAATCCTAAAACAGGAAATGAAGGGATAAGAATTTGGGAAACATCAATGGGTATGATGAATAGTATTGGTCTTCAAAACCCTGGAGTTAGAGCTTTTATTTCCCAGGAAATACCCCGGATGCAATCTTATGGGACTAATATTATCGCTAATTTAGGAGGCAATACTTTAGACGAATATCTTCAAGGTGTAGAGCTCCTAAATAATACAGGAATTCAAATATTAGAACTCAATATATCCTGCCCTAATGTTAAAGCAGGTGGGATGGCATTTGGAATAAAGGCAAACATTGCTTATGAAACAGTCAAAAAAGTGAAAGAAATATGTCATAAACCATTAATGGTTAAATTATCACCAAATGCTGAAGATATTGTTGAAATGGCTCAGGCATGTGAATCAGCAGGTGCAGATGCCCTTTCACTCATTAATACATTAAGTGGCATGGCAGTAGACATCTACCGACGTCAACCAGTGTTTAATAATGTTTATGCAGGATTATCTGGACCAGCAATAAAGCCCATCGCTATGAGGATGGTTCATCAAGTGTCTAAAGCAGTAAAAATACCAGTTTGTGGGATGGGTGGCATAAGTCATTGGGAGGACGTTATTGCCTTCATGATGGCAGGTTCACAAATTGTACAAGTAGGAACGGCCAACTTCGTTAAGCCTGATATTATGCTAGATATGCTACAAGGAATAGACAACTTTTTGGAACAAGAAGGCATTAAAAACATTCAAGAGATTGTAGGTGTTTTATAGTATGGGGACAGTCCTGTACTTTAAGTAAAATTAAGACTGAGAGCTAAACGTTTTAAGACCTAAGGAGGTTTAACATGAGTCAAAAAGAACAGCAGTTATTATTGGACTTATTTAGAGAAAGTGATGCTTTGTTAGAAGGACATTTTTTACTATCATCTGGGAAACATAGTGAAAAATATGTGCAATGTGAGAAATTGATGCAATATCCAGATAGAGCAAGGCAAGTCGTTGCAGCAGTAGCTGAACAGGTTAAAAATTTGTCAATTGATGTTATTGTAGGTCCTGCAATGGGAGGTATCAGAGCAGCCTATGAATTAGGAAGGCAATTAAACATAAGGACGATTTTTACTGAACGTGTGGACAATGTGATGACTCTTAGAAGAGGTTTTGACATTAAAGAAGGTGAGAAAGTTTTAATTATGGAAGATGTGGTAACAACAGGCAAATCATCGCTAGAAGCTATTAAAGTGATAGAAGGATTGGGAGGTACAGTGATTGGCATCGGATGTTTAGTTGACCGAAAGATGAGCGCAGTCATATTGCCTATTTATAGTGCAGTAGAATTATTTTTTGAAACATACGATCAACAGGGATGTCCCCAATGTGAGAAAGGGTCAGAAGCGATTAAGCCAGGAAGTCGCAAATTTTCTGAATAGGTTTTATAAATGAAATTAGCAAGACGTTTTTTTGTTTATTTATTAGGGTTGTTTATATTGGCATTTGGTGTTTCGGTTTCAGTGAAATCATCGCTAGGTGTGTCACCTGTCAATTCAGTACCTTACGTGATTAGCTTAGCCTTTAATCTAGATCAAGGAATGATGACAACAATCATTTTTAGTTTATTTGTTTTGTTTCAGATTGCAATATTAAGAAAAAACTTTAAAGCACACAATTTATTACAAGTATTATATGCAAGTTTTTTTGGTGTTTTTATCACGATTACGAATCGAATATTATGGTTTCCAACACCGAATTCTTATCTCCTTCAATTAGTCCTTCTGCTGATAAGCATTTTGATTATATCATTTGGTCTAGTTTTATATTTAAAAGCAGAAATTTTACCCATGCCACCAGAAGGATTTGTAATGACATTAAGAGGATTATTAGGAATGGAGTTTCACAAATTAAAAGTCATTTTTGATATATCTTTAATAACCCTCTCCATAGCGATTGCATTAAGCCAGACGGGTACTCTTTCAGGAGTTCGAGAAGGTACAATCCTTTCAGCATTTCTGATTGGAAGAACGATGGGAATTTATGAAAAACTATTCAAAAGTCACTTTCAAAAATTAGACTTATTTTTAGGTAAAATAGGGGACATTCCTGTCAAATAGAAACTAACTCTCAAATTTATCAAAGTAGATATCTTCTTGAGCAAACCCTTTTTCTTCTAATATAGGTATTACAGAGTCAATCATTCCGGGGCTACCACACAGGTAAGCCTCTTTTTCATGACCAGTATCAATATACTTATTCACTAAATTCGTGACTCTTCCAATTTCACCTTTCCATTTGCACTCTTCAGACGGTCGAGATAAGCAATTGATATAAGTAAAATCATACATGGACTCTTCAAGCTCGTGTAACTCTTTAGTCATAAACAAGTCTTCACGAGTTCTTGCTCCAAAATAAAAAGTTGCTTTTCTTTCAATTTTATTTTCATTCATATATCTTAATATGCTCATAATCGGGGCCATACCAGTCCCGATAGCAATTAAAACCATTTCCTTAGAACTATGCTGATAAAAAAAATCTCCAAAAGGACCAACCACAGTTAGGGAGTCATTAACTTTCAAGTGTTTATGAATATAAGTCGTACATATGCCCCCTTCTACATAACCAATAAACAGTTCAATGGCTTTTGTTGAGCTAGGAGGTGTTGTAATGGAGTACGCCCGATATACTTCTTCATTTCCATCGTAAGGAGGTGTTAAAATTTGAATGT
>SKID01000340.1 GCA_007116605.1 Tissierellia bacterium | reverse complement strand
CATAGGCAAACTTAGTGGTAATGTCGTCGCTAGAAATTTCAGCTTTCCAGAAGATGCTATTATGGTCTGCATCGCCTGTTCTTTTCCCTACTCATCACAACATATACCTCAACCGGTCATACTCACTCATATTCGGATAGGTCTCTTTAAGCCCTAATCTTAGTACTTCCAAATAAGCATCACTAGGTGGATGGACAGGTCGCTTATGTTGATTGGTCACAGTCATAATAGGAATGCCTTCTAGTTCTCCTAATGCAAGGGTGTGATGATACCATCTTTCACTGCTACCTTCTTGTTCGTTAATTTCTCTAAACTGCTCCTTGGTGATAAGATAGATGCGACCTAAAGACTTGCCTGGTTGGCTAATGTCTAAAAATGATACTCCCCCTTGTCCCCAAGATGACATTGCATTACCATAATACATGTTAAAAGGAATCTCATAGGGTTGGTTTTTAATAGGCATCGTTTTATCTGTACAACCAGGATATTCTTTTTCATTAAAGGGACAGACCCCTCCTAGTATATAGTTTGAAAATCGTTCATATAATAGATTGGAACCATATACTGCGTACCACACATGGGTATCTTTGCTAATCCCGTGAACATGATCTGCTGTGTTCTTTGATCTTTTTCTTGGGATGGGAGGATTATAGACATAGGTTTGTACATTGTGCAGCTTTAAGCCATTACCGATCACATCGGTAGTGACACGGCTATAAAGATCTCCTTCATCTTCTAACAAATCAATTTGATGTAATGTATCTAAAGAGACTCTATAGACTTCTACTTCTACCACGCCTTTTTTAGTTTTTTTGATACCTGGGAAATAACCTAAGTCATATAAGGTATATCCAACAATAACACCATTAGTTATAAATTGAGCCTTTGATAAAAAGGCTTCGTGATTTCGCTCTCCTTTTTTTAAGGTGCCATATACAAAGATTAATACCCCTGGTTCATTTGAAAAACCTTGTAAGGCTTCTATCATTTCGTTTTTATAGTCTTCTCCCCAATCTCCTTTTGTCAAATTGTTGTCTAAGGCATTTCTAAAGCTTTCTAAGACACTATTAAATACGGTCGTAAAATTTTGACACAATGTTGGGTAGACTTTTAAAAAATCTGCCACCTGTGCTTTTTTAAAGATAGCCACTGATTCTAGACGCCCTTTAATATCGTCATGACCATGTCCATTAAATCCTCTTCCAGTAGATGCCTGTAGTCCTTTTTTAAATCTTTCTTCAATATGATCTGTTGGCTCATATAATCTTTTGGCTATTAACCAATATTTCATCAAATAAGCTGTTGCAATATAGGTGGGTTTGTACCAATAATCCACTCGAATATCACCATCTACACGTGGACTAGGTATAATGCCCCAAAATCCATTTTCGTCTTGCTCATTGAGTAGGGATGCTACCAGTTGTTGAGTCTTTTGTTCATAAAAGCTTTCTTGTGTTAGGACCTCTAAAGTATGGATGAATTTTTGAATCCATTCGTCCATTTGCATAAAATCATCTTCTCTAAATCTTTCAAATTTTTGAATCATGGTTTCCCTCCGTAATATGTATTCCCTATTGGGTTGCCCTTATTGTATCATTCTAATTTTGGAGGCATGCGAACAAATTATTCGCATAGGCTATTGAGGCTCTAAATCAATAATGGTGTCAATTTCTACTTCAATTTCTCCTTGTGGTGATCGTACACATATGGTTTCACCTTCTATATCTAGACGATTAATGATACATTGATGGATGATTTGTTCTTGATTCTTCTTATTCTTATATATTAAATTAAACCCTTCACCACTTTTTCCATAATATAATAGCTGACTTCTAATGTCGCCTTGACTGTTTCTTCTTTCTGAAATAAATCTTTGATTGTATGTTTTTTCATCACCTAAGTCCAGGTACCACTGTATCATTATTTCAGATTTTTCATGGAAGTTTTCTATCGCATCTAAGACTTTGTTTTGGGCATATTCTGTCAGTTGATTCCATATACTCAGTGCTGTTTCTCTAGCGTAACTGCGATAAGCCTGTATGTTTTCCATGCTTCTTAATCCTTCTAACAAGACTAATATCTGGGTAATATTTTGAATCAATACAATGGGATGAGGTGTGGAACGCATATCTAAAACCCGCTCTTCTTCTTCTAATAGTTGTATGTTAAGCCCTAAGAGTTTGAAGCCATCTTCTGTGATTTTTTTTATGTCTTTTTCTAAGGCTCGTCTGCTACATCCTAGTTCTTGGGAAATATCTGTCAAACTAGATGTTTTCCCTAGTTTTTTTCTGCGCTCAGTTTCTCTTAATAAATAGACCACCCGTTCTTCAGGTGTTGCTATGAAAAGATGTTTGACATTATATAAGTCTATTGAGAAGCTGTATTTTTGGTTGATAAAATCAACTAAATGTGTGTAACATTCCTTAGAAAAGCTTTTATCTTTTTGCTTTTTTATTTTGATTACAGATGAGGCAATGGCTTCTTTCAGTTGTTGGTTCAGTAGGTTTGTTGGTCTATTTTTGGTTAACTTGCGATTGAGTAAATCCGTCATTTCTTCTTGTTGAACTAACGAAAACACATGATTGCCTGTAATGAGTTGTTGGCATTTGTCATGATCTAAAGAGGTTGTCTCGGTGTATTCTTGTAGTATATCTTTAATGGTTGGCATATTTTACTCCTTGCTTGGTGGATTTTCGACTTTGTTTATTGATTCTCTATATGAAAATTCATTGACCTCATAAAAAACAGCACACAAAGAGCATGTTTCCTCCTTGTGTGCTAGAACTCATACTTAAGCATCTATACATAGCCATCAATCCCCCAATAAATAAAACTGATACTTTTGACCCCGAATCTATGCTAATAAAAAACTTCAACAAGTAATTGTGCCTAAAATAGTCTTCCTGATTTTATGATGTTGATCATGCTACTATTTAAATATTTTTTTGAAAACCTTAAAAATATCAAAAGACAGCCTATGATACACTTTGTTGTAGACAAATCTTTTTGGATTTCTTATCCATCCATAGCCTCTAGGCATTTTAATACCCGCCCGATGAACAACTTGTCTTTTTATGCTAATCCTAGAGGATACTCTTTTTTTGATGCTTGGCTTTCTTAGTCCAATTTTCATTATTTCTCCAGTATTAATATGCTTCTTTTTTCTATCAATTGTATATTAACAGTTTATCTGTCCTAGTGTACGGACAGCTTAGTCATTGAGCCGATTTGATTTTAGTATAATTTACAAATGTCATGTATATAGTTTTTGTATCGTTCACGTACAGACTCGGGAGATATGATTTCAGCTTTATTACCAAATATGACTAGCCAACTAAAAAAAGTATTGGTAATAGCTAAGTCTAACGACACACAAAAGTGCATCTCATCTTTATCAAAAATCATAATGTCTT
>SKID01000132.1 GCA_007116605.1 Tissierellia bacterium | reverse complement strand
GAAAAATAAGAAATATGAGGAAGATAAAGAAAAATGACATCAGTAATATACATTCGGCATCAACAATAAACAGCACATAAAAATGCAAATATGCATTAAAAAGACCAAAAAAATAATGCGGTCATGCATTTAATGCAATGACGCATTATTTTTTTGTTGATATCACTCATTTGACACTTGGCATGGCTTTTGCACTAAGTAAGGGGAGAAAACAAAATAAGAAAGGAGATTACTATGAAAGTAGCATGCATCGGTTCGGGATTAATAGGCAGTGGCTGGGCCACCTATTTTGCTCTAAAAGGATTAGAAACGACTTTATTCGATATTGATGATGAAAAATTGGATCAGGCTGTTGAACGCATTAAAAGCAATCTTAAATTTTTATATGAGGAAAACGTTATTGATGAGAGAGAGTTTAATTTTTGCATTGAACGAATTACAACAACTACTGATATTGAAAAAGCTGTGAAAGGTGCTGTTTTAATACAAGAAAATGGTCCTGAAAACTATGAAGTGAAACGTAAAATAGTAGCTGATATAGAAGCTTATTGTGATGATAAAAGCATTATTGCTTCGTCAACATCCGGTTTATTGATTACAGAAATTGCTAAGGAAGCTAAAGTACCTGAGAGAATTGTGGGTGCCCATCCTTATAATCCTGTGCAACTCATTCCTTTAGTTGAAATTACAAAAGGAGAACAGACATCAGATGAATTTGTCGCAAAGGCAGTAGATTTATATAAAGCTATCGATAAGGAGCCGGTTGTTTTAAGAAAAGAAGCATTAGGATTTATTTCTAACCGCTTGGCTATGGCTCTTTACCGTGAAGCAGTAGAAATAGTAGAAAGAGGTATTTGCACCATTGAAGAAATAGACAAGGCATGTTGCTATGGACCAGGTCTTAGATACGCTCTAATGGGTCCTAATCTCATCTATCAATTAGGTGGAGGTAATTATGGCATCAGAGGTGCATTAACCCATATGGGTCCATCCGTTGAACATTGGTGGGCGGATATGGCAGATTGGAAAACTTGGCCTGAAGGATATGCTGATAAAGTGCAAAAAGGTGTTGACGAAGAGATGGCTAATCGAAGTAAGTCCCATGGTAATACCAATGAAGAAATTGCCATGTTTAGAGATAAAGGACTGATAATGTTACTGAAGTATCATGGGAAAATGTAGAAAGGAGGTGAATTAATGTATCAAAAGGAATATCAACGTAAGATGATTCGTCCAGAGGACGGTGTGATGATGATAGAGTCAGGACACCATGTAGTTTTGGGTGGAGGCCCTATTGAACCCTTTGCTTTTGTAGAGAAGATGACTTTATTAAAAGATAAAGTTAAAAATGTCAAAGTTACGAGTATTTTGTCTTTAAAGCCTCATGAGATAATGACAAGACCAGAGTATAAAGAAGTCTTTGATTTCGAGGCCTGTTTTTATAGCCCTGTTCAAAGAGTGACAGATAGGTTAGGTATGGGATCTCATACACCTACCCATTTGAGAAACTCAGGCACTAACATTATTCGATTGGATGCCGATCCAGATGTGTATGTTTGTACGGTCAGCCCTATGGATAAAAATGGTTTTTTTACCACAGGACCGGGTGTGATTTACGATTATGAAATGATTCACAATGCTAAAAAAGTGATTTTTGAGGTAAGCTCTCAGTTTCCTAGAACCTTTGGAGATACAGTATTCCATATTTCTCAAGTGGATCACTTGTATGAAGTGGACCGACCTGTACCGGCTATTCCAGATGCCCCTATTACTGAAGTAGACAAAAGGATTGGACAGTACGTAGCTGAACTTATCCCAGATGGATCAACGATTCAATTAGGCATAGGCGCTATTCCAAATGCAGCAGCAAAAGAGTTGATTAATAAAAAAGATTTAGGCATTCATACAGAAATGTTAAATGATGCAATGGTAGACTTATATTATTCAGGCGTGATTACTGGTAGAAAAAAGACGTTTTTCCCCAATAAAATTGTGACAAGCTTTTCAATGGGAACTCAAAAAGTATATGACTTTATTGATGACAATCCTTTAGTGATGCACTTTAGATCAAACTATACCAACAACCCGTTTATTGTTAGTCAAAATGATAATATGGTCTCTGTAAATACCACATTGATGGTTGATTTTACAGGTCAATGTGCTTCTGAAGCGATTAAGAATGTTCAAATCAGTGGCACAGGCGGACAGGTTGAAACAGCTATTGGCGCACAAATGGCAAAGGGAGGCAAATCCATTATTACGTTGCATTCCACGGCAGACATTAAGCAGCCGGGGACAGACCAGTTGAAAAGAGTATCAAAGATTGTTCCCTTCTTTGATCGAGGGACGATTATTACATTAGCACGTACAGATGTAGAGTACGTGATTACCGAGTATGGCATCGCTTCATTAAAAGGAGCGTCCATTAAAAACAGAACAAAACAGTTGATTGAAATTGCTCATCCAGACTTTAGAGAGGAACTGACAGAAGAAGCAAAGAAAAATAATTTTATTTAATTAAATTTTCTAGGAGGATTCTATGTTAGGTGTTATAGGACTATTAGTTGCTATTTTGGCGTTGATTATTTTGGCTTACAAAGGCATTGGTGCAATACCAGCATCATTGATCAGTGCTTTAATTGTTGCGGTTACTAATGGAATGCCGTTATGGCCGGCATTCTCACAAATGTATATGGCAGGCGTAGCAGGGTTTATTACTAACTTTTTCTTGGTATTTATCAGCTCGTCCCTTTTTGCTAAAGCTATGGCAGATTCAGGTGCTGCCCAAGCCATTGCCTATAAGTTTTTAGACTGGTTTGGCGAAAAACGTGCAGTACTGGTACTTATTGTGACAACAGCTGTACTCACTTATGGTGGTGTCAGTCTATTTGTTGTTATCTTTGCCACTTATCCTATCGCTTTAGTATTATTTAAAGAAGCGGATTTGCCAAAAAGCTTTTTACCAGGAATATTAGCTTTTGGTGCGGCGACATTTACCATGACAGCTTTGCCAGCTTCACCACAGTTAACCAATGTCATACCAGCACAAGTATTAGGCACTTCGTTGACAGCAGCACCGATTCTAGGTATTTTTGCGTCAGTGCTGATGTTTATTGGTGGCTACTTCTATTTTAACTGGGCAGAGAAAAAAGTCCGTGAAAAAGGGATTGGCTTTGTTCCAGGACCCATGGATGATGTATCTAAATTTGAAAATGTGGATAAAACAAAATTGCCAAGCGCGGGAATTTCTTTCATCCCCATGGTATTTATATTGGCAGCGATTGTATTTTTAAGAGATATGTTTGGACCCATTGAGCTTGTAGTATATGCCATGTTAGCGGCCACAGTCATTGTATTTGCTTTTAACTGGAGCAAATTAATGGACAAAAGAGGCACAATCAATCAAGGTCTTAAAGATGG
>SKID01000306.1 GCA_007116605.1 Tissierellia bacterium | reverse complement strand
TGGCATTGGAGGTCGAAATGAAAACAGAACAGTTGGGAAGACATATATTGGTTGAGTATTATAATTGTGATGAAAACATTTTAAATAATCATGAATTAATTGAAGAGTTAATGGTTAATGCTGCACAAAAAGCGAAAGCAACGGTTGTCGAAAGTGTGTTTCATTTGTTTAATCCTTACGGTGTCAGTGGTGCAGTAGTGATTTCAGAATCTCATTTAACCATACATACATGGCCAGAGTATGGGTATGCTTCAGTAGATCTATTTACTTGTGGAGAAACAGTAGATCCATGGATAGCTTTTGAATATCTAGTGGTAGCTTTAAAAGCTGAAAGAAGTGAGTCAACAGAAATTGCTAGAGGTATGGTTGACAAAATTAGAAGGTTTTCAGACAAAAAACTGGGAAAAATAACTTTTAAACCAGAAGTTGAGATTGCATAATTAAAGGTGATTTTATGAGAAGATCATTATATAAAAGCCAGAATCCTGTTATTATGGTGGATTCAAATACCATCCAACATTATAAAACACCTTTAGTAGAGGCTATGTTACAATACAAGAATAAACGCACAATACCCTTTGATGTACCGGGTCATCGGTATGGACGTGGCGCTAAAGAACTCGTTCAAATCTTTGGAGAAAAAGCCTTAAAACTTGATTTCAATTCAATGAAATCATTAGATATTTTAGCTAACCCAACGGGTGTCATTGAAGAAGCAGAAAAATTATTGGCAAATGCTTATGGAGGGGATCACGGTTACTTCGTTGTTAATGGTACTAGCAGTGCAGTAAAATCAATGATTATGGCAATTTGTAAACCAAATGATAAAATCATTGTACCTAGAAATGCCCATAAATCTGTCTTAAGTGGTTTGATATTAAGTGGTGCTATTCCAGTTTATTTGCAACCGGCCTATGATGAAAATCTAGGTGTATTTCAAGGGGTTATAGTAGATGAAGTCAAGCAAATCATTTCAGAAAACCAAGATGCAAAAGCGATTTTA
The DNA here is from genome assembly GCA_007116605.1 of Tissierellia bacterium. GTDB lineage: Bacteria > Bacillota > Clostridia > Tissierellales > Dethiosulfatibacteraceae > 38-11. The sequence continues at coordinate 2,420 of SKID01000306.1, read as the reverse complement.
TTGATTAATCCAACGTATTATGGGGCAACTTCTGATATCAAAAAAATTGTGGCCTTAGCCCATGAAAAAGGAATAGCTGTGATAGTGGATGAAGCTCATGGTGCACATTTAAAATTCCATGATGAATTACCCGAAAGCGGAATGGATGCAGGTGCGGATGCTTGTGCTATTAGCATGCATAAGACAGGAGGTTCTTTAACACAAAGTAGTGTCATTGTGTCAAAAGATGGATTGCTATCAGCTTCTAACATGAGAAAAGCTCTTAATTTAAATGGTACAACTAGTGCTTCATATCTCTTAATGGGAAGTCTTGATATGGCTAGGAAGAACCTTGTAATCAATGGAAGAAGAATTTTTGACAATGTGTTAGAAATGTCTCGTGAAGCAAGAACAGAGATTAATAAAATCCCAGGTCTTTATGCTTGTGGTAAAGATCTGATAGGGGCACCTGGTGTTTATAACTTTGATGAAACAAAGTTAGTGGTTAATGTATCGAAAATCGGGTTGACAGGTTTTGAGGCATATGAACTCTTAAGAGATGAATATAATATACAGGTAGAACTTGGAGACGCTTACAATGTTTTGGCGGTCATTAGCTTAGGAGATAGCCAATATGCCCTTAAAAAACTAGTCGAAGCTTTTAAACATATGGCGGTAAAGTATGGTCAAAAAGAAATGAAGATGAGTCCTCTTCAAAAAATAGGGACACTCAAACTCGCCATGTCTCCCAGGGAAGCTTATTACAAAGAAATGATATCCATCCCCATGGAACAAGCAGCTGGATTAATTTCTGGAGAGTCGATTATGGCATATCCACCAGGCATTCCCATTATAACACCAGGAGAAGTCATTACAAGGGAAGTCATAGAATACTTGTATTATCTTAAAGCTAACCAAGCTTTAATAACAGATATAGAAGATGCTAGTTTATCAACCATCAAGGTGATTAGGTAATGGGTTAGAGACCCTTATGTAGGGATTTTCTTTATATTACTTATTTCCCAATTTAAGAAGTGGAGTCTTAGTAATGTCAGTGATCAGATAAAATAAAGTCAAACTTAGCACTGCTCATATTAGATGAGGGAAGGATGCTGAGCTTGACTTTATTTTTTAAGGATTAGATGATGGATACAATCACTAATAGTGAAAGACGCTAACATCTAAAAGTGACATGAGTGTTGAAGAACTATGGATAAGGTCTTCAAGTTTTGAATGGTGTTGAAAAATTGTCAAAATTATGATCTTTGGTGGTGAGAATCCACCCATATTTGATCAGCTAGCTCTCCCCAGTTCTTGGCTACAGATACACATTTTGCTTCTAAAGCTTCGGGAGTTTCGTGGTCTATAGGCTGTGTGGATTTAGCATTACTTTTGTGAACGATATCTACAATAGCATGAGGATTGTCAAGTATGGGACAAGGTCTTAAATGATTACAATTAAAGGGTTGACGCTCTTGGTAACACTTGAAAAGTGGTGAATGGAGTGCTTCTAATAATGAGACATCATGAATATTAGTGTCTGAAAAGTGAACAAAAGCACAAGGCTCCACATCGCCATTTGCATTGATGTGAAAGTAGTTACGACCTCCGGCGATACAACCATCCACATATTCTCCATCATTCCAAAAGTCCATTAAAAAGATAGGTTTGCTTTTCCTAAAATTTCTAACATGACTAAGCATATAGGCTCTTTCCTTAGGGCGACAACATAAATCAGGATCGGCATTTTTGCCGATAGGCATATAAGTAAACAACCACATGAAAAATACGCCTTTATCGATTAGAAAATCTATAAAAGGTTCAGAACCAATTTCTTCATAGTTGTAGTGATGATAGCATACTGAAGCTCCAAACATAACACCTTCATTCTTAAGGTTTTCCATTCCCTGCACCAATTTTCTAAAAGTGCCTGAACCCCTTCGGAAATCCGTATCCTTCTCAAACCCTTCGATGCTGATGCCGGGAGCAAAATTACCTACTCTAGCGATGTCCTTAGCAACTTTTTTAGAGATAAGAGTTCCATTTGTAAAGCAACTAAAAAAACAATCTTGGTGTTTTTCACAAAGTTTTAAAATATCATCAATTCTGACAAAAGGTTCTCCTCCAGAGTACAAGTAGAAATAAATACCTAGCTCTTTACCTTCCGTAATGATGCGATCTAAAGTTTCATAAGTTAAGTGATCAGTTTTGTTATATTCAGAAGCCCAACATCCTCTGCACTTTAAATTACAACTTGAAGTTGGATCAATGAGTATGGTCCATGGAATAGAAATGTTCTCTTGGGCAATCAACTGTGCTCTTTTATCTAGACCGTATGCGATAGAATTAAAGAAAAAGTTGTTCAAAAATTTTTTTTGATGCGGTGAGGCGGTTTCTTTAAAAAAGCGATAAATCATTTCTATCCAAGGGCTATAAGATTT
>SKID01000236.1 GCA_007116605.1 Tissierellia bacterium | reverse complement strand
GAAAAATGCCGTATCTATATGTGATTGTGGCATCTGGCAATATTTATGAAGATATTGTTCAGGCTCAAGCTGCAGCTAGACAAGGTGCAGATGTGATTGCTGTTATTAGAACGACTGCACAAAGTCTTTTGGATTATGTCCCTTATGGACCTACAACCGAAGGATTTGGTGGCACCTATGCCACACAAGAAAACTTCCGTTTAATGAGAGAAGCCCTGGATGAAGTAGGAGTGGAAGTTGGAAGATATATTAGGCTGTGTAACTACTGCTCAGGATTGTGTATGCCGGAAATTGCTGCCATGGGAGCATTAGAGAGATTAGATGTGATGTTAAATGATGCCCTATACGGTATTCTTTTTAGGGATATCAACATGCAACGAACCATAGTAGACCAGTTTTTCTCAAGAGTCATCAATGGTTTTGCTGGCATAATCATCAACACAGGAGAAGATAATTATTTGACTACTGCAGATGCCGTGGAAGAAGCGCATACTGTTCTAGCTTCTCAGTTTATCAATGAGCAATATGCTCTATTGGCAGGTATCCCAGAAGAACAAATGGGTTTGGGACATGCCTTTGAAATGAATCCTAAGCTAGAAAATGGATTCTTAATGGAATTAGCCCAGGCTCAAATGACGAGAGAAATATTTCCAAAAGCACCCTTAAAATATATGCCACCTACTAAATTTATGACAGGTAATATCTTTAGAGGTCATGTACAAGATGCATTGTTTAACTTAATATCTATATGGACAGGTCAAGGCATACAACTTCTAGGAATGCTGACAGAAGCTATTCATACTCCCCTACTCCATGATCGTATGCTATCTATTGAAAATGCCCAATACATCTTCAATAATGCAAGGGATTTAGGAGAAGAGATTGAATTTAAGACCGATGGACAAATCCAAAAAAGAGCACAATTTGTTTTAGAAGAAGCCGAAAAAATGCTCATAGAAATTGAGAAAGAAGGGATTTTCTCAACAATAGAAAAAGGAAAATTTGGCGGTGTTAAAAGACAATTTACCGGTGGAAAAGGATTAAATGGTGTTGTTGAAAAAGGCGATCAATATTATAATCCATTTATTGAACTCATGCTTGGAGGTGAAAGATAATGTCATTAGGAAAAGTAGATTTATCTAAAATCAAACCTTATGGAGATACGTTGAATGATGGAAAAATGCAATTGAGTTTTACCTTGCCGGTTCCTTATGGTGATGAAGCAGAGGAAGCTGCAAAGCAATTAGCAAAGAAAATGGGACTATCAGAAGCCAGCGTGGTACATGCCCATGACTTAGGTGTAGGATATACGTTTTTTATTGTCTATGGGAATTGTACTCATACAGTAGATTATAGCGCTATTGAAGTACCTAAAGTAGATGTAGAATTTATGGATAAAAAAGGTGTTGAGGAATATATTGCAGAGCATATCAAAAGAGATGTTGTCATTATCGGTGCTTGCACTGGAAGTGATGCCCATACAGTGGGAATCGATGCCATTATGAACATGAAAGGTTTTGATGGTCATTATGGTTTAGAACGTTATAATGGTATTGAAGCAATTAACTTGGGAAGCCAAGTTCCAAATGAAGAACTAGTCGCTAAAGCCATTGAATTAAAAGCAGATGCCATTCTTGTATCACAAGTGGTTACACAAAAAGATGTTCATATTCCAAACCTAACACAACTGATTGAAATATTAGAAGCAGAAGGGATTAGGGATCGTATGGTAGTCATCGCAGGTGGTCCACGATTATCCCATGAATTAGCTCAAGAGCTAGGCTATGATGCAGGATTTGGTCCCGGATCTTTTGCTAACCATGTGGCAACTTTTATTGTCAAGCAAATGGTAGAAAGAAAATTAATATAGAGATAAAAAATTGCCAGTCAGATGATGGGACTGGCAATTTTTTTATTTTTAACTATCCTAATAAGTCATCTATTTTTTGAGTATCATAACCGACTACTTCTGTGCCATCAACGATAGTCACAGGAACGCCCATATGACCCATAGCCATTAACTCTTTTCTGGCTTCCATATCACTAGACACATTACGTTCTGTATAAGAAACACCTTTTTCAGTTAAATAATCTTTCATCATTGTACAATAAGGACAAGTACTACTTGTATAAACTTTAATATCTTTCATTTTTTCCTCCAAGTTATTTTCTATACACACATTATACCCAGTGGGGGTATATGATGCAATGATTTCTCTTCAAAAATTACAAAAACTGAAAAAAGGTCGGTTCCTTTTGTATAAATTATAGTATAATGGGGAGTAGAGATAAGGAGGATGCTATGCCGCGAAAAAAACGCAAAAAAAGTTCTTGGAACATTTATCATGTTTTAGCACAAGGGATAGAAACAAAAACATTTAATGAAAACCAACATAAAGAAGCCTTGTATCATATCATTAAAAATATCAAAGACCAAGGGTATTTTGAGTTATACGGGTATTGTATTATGGATGATCATTACCATCTTTTATTAAAAGAAGGGTTTTCCTTATCAATGGCCATTAAAAAAATCCACCAGAAATACGCCGCCTATTATAACAGCGTAGCAAAAAGAGAAGGTTCTGTTTTTTATGATCGTTATCAAACGGAGGTTGTCGAATCAGAACAATCTTTTTTGGGAGTTTTAAGATATATACATCTTAATCCTGTTTATGGTGGTATTGTACAAGATCCGTATCAATATACTTGGTGTAGTTATAAAGAATTTTTTTATGAAACACCCTTGATGGTAGATTCTTATTTTGTGAGGGATCAAATATGCCCAATAAAAACAGACTTTTGGCATCAGTTTATTAGATTGCACCGAGAGACAGATTACCATATTTATTTGGACACAAAAAATGCAACAAAAAATCAAATTGTAAGAGCTGGGAAGAATATCATAGAACAAGAAAAAGGCATAAACCATCAAACGGTCAAAAGGCTACATCAAGAAATAGGACTGTCTTACCGACAAATTTCACAGATATCAGGACTTAAATTGTATCAGGTTCAGAATGTTTTGAAAGATTCTTAAGGATAGACAAATCCTCTAAACCATAGTCTCCAATAGTGGCATCCCAGTTTGTAAAAGCACCATGCCAATCAGTACCACCTGTTGCAATTAAATCATGGTCTTTAACCATTTGAGAGTAACGTTCCACTAATTTTTTGTCATGGTAAGGATAAAATACTTCTATTCCATTTAAACCATAAGGGATTAAAGCTTTGATTTCACTCAGGTCATCTTTACCAATGCGAGCAGGATGGGCAAAAACAGAAATACCACCCGCAGATTTTATAACTTCAACGGCTTCAGAAGGGTGGACTGGGAATTTTTTAGAATAGTGATAAGGAAATTTTAAATAAGTATTTTGGAATAATTCGGGCCAATCAGATAATTCATAAGGGTGACCATCTAAAAT
>SKID01000057.1 GCA_007116605.1 Tissierellia bacterium | reverse complement strand
TTTTATCCTCCGCAAAGGGTCAATACTAAGTAGGGAAGATACTGTTTTATCCCTAGCAAATGACCTAAATACTAATAAGGAGTGAACCATGACAGATCACATCATTTTTAACAAGGTAGACGAGATTGCCGCATCTATTCATAATAACCTGATTCAAATAAGAAGAGATTTGCATCAAATTCCAGAGCTATCTGCGGATTTACCTAAAACGAGAGCCTATTTATTAAAGATATTAAAGTCGTATCCTTTAGAAATCAGAGAAAATGTTGGAGACAATGGTATTGTAGCTGTATTACGAGGAAAGCATGAGGGTCTAACAGTTGCTTATCGAGCGGACATGGATGCCTTAGCCATGGACGAAGAAACAGATCTTCCTTATCAATCCACTCACCCAGGGAAAATGCATGCATGCGGCCACGATGGCCATATGACCATTGCATTAGGGTTAGTGAAGATTTTTAGTGCCATCAAAGAAGACCTAAAAGGACAAATCGTTTTTATTTTTCAACCTGCTGAAGAGGACACAGGTGGTGCAGATTTAATGATTAAAGACGGTGCCTTGTCAAATCCTGAAGTTGACTATGTGTTTGGTGCCCATATATGGCCTTCTCTCCCATCGGGTCAATTGGGACTCATCAAAGGGCCCATCATGGCAGGGACGGATATCTTAGAAATAGAGATTGAGGGAAAAGGGGGTCATGGTGCCATTCCTCACAAAGCCATCAATCCTATTGTAGTGGGTAGTCGCATCGTATCAGAAGTAGAAGGGATTAAAAACTACTTTGTACCTTCAAGTGAAAATTCAGTCATCAGTTTTGGTTCCTTTGTATCTGGAGCAGTGAACAATGTCATTCCTCATAGAGCCAAATTGTTGGGAAGTGTTAGAACTTTTTCTTTAGAAACACAAAGCATCTACAAAAAACAACTCCATCATATCGTAGAACAAGTAGGCAGTCTCTTTGGTGCCCAATGTGGGTTAAATTATATCCATAATTATCCACCCACCATTAATGATGAAAAAGTGATTGATCGCATCGAAAAATTTATGAAAGCCTATGAACTTTCAGATCATATAACTTATTTAAAAGAACCTTCTATGGGGGCAGAAGATTTTAGTTTCTTTTTACAGAAAAAGCCAGGAGCCTTTATCTTTGTAGGCACTCGTAATGAAGCAAAAGGAATTGTTCAAGAAATACACCATCCAAAATATAATTTAGATGAAGATATTTTTGAATTTGCTGTGGCAACATTTGCTAAAATGATGCTAGAATTTTTGGACTAGGAGGACTTATGAATAGTGCATTGCAGCAAATGGTAAGAGATTGTCAAAGTTGGACAGATAAAGGAAAAGTTGCTGACTATATACCAGAATTATCAAAGGCAAATCCTTCACAATTAGGTGTTTCCATTACCCAATTAGATGGGACAGAATTTTATGCAGGAAACAGTAGGGATTTATTTACCATTCAAAGTATCTCAAAAGTCTCAAATTTTCTATTAGCATTAGAAGATAAAGGCTATGAAGCCTTAAAACATCAAATTGGCGTATTACCCACCATTAGGGGATTTAATTCCATATTAGAGTTGGACATTGAAAACGAACATAAACCATTAAATCCTTTTATCAATGCAGGAGCCATGGTGACACTGACTTTCATTAAAGGGAAAAATAATGATGAGAAGTTTAGTAGAGTGATCAATTTTATGAGTCAAATGATGGGAGAAGAGTTAAGCATCAATGAAGCAGTATACCAGTCAGAAAGAGAGACAGGGAACAGAAATCGTGCCTTGGCTTACTATATGAAGAGTACAGGCATTTTGACAGAAGATGTGGAATCATTATTAGACTTATATTTTAAAATTTGTTCTGTGCAAGTTCATTGCGGCCATATTAGTCGATTTGCTGCAGTTTTAGCTAACCAAGGTCGTGATTTAAACAATGAGATGAGCTTAATAAAACCTTATCATTGCCGCGTTGCTAAAGCGATAATGGCAAATTGTGGCATGTATGATGCATCAGGAGAGTTTGCTGTGAAAGTAGGACTTCCCGCTAAAAGTGGTGTAGGTGGGGGTATTATGGCTATTGCTAGTGGGAAAATGGGCATTGGTGTCATGGGTCCAGCTTTGGATACTCGGGGAAATAGCATGGGGGGATGGCAACTCTTAGAAAGAATTTCAGATCATTATCAATTAAGCATTTACTAATGTTAACTGAGTCAACAGGAAGCTACAGGACTGATTTCCCATTAGAAGAAGTGGGTGCTTTAGCACTGTTGTCATCGGATAGAATAATACTCCAGAAGATGGGTGTCATTGTAATGATAGACACATACTCTGGGGTTTTTTGCTTATTCAAAAAAACAAGAACACTTTGACTTTCGGTAGTTTTCTGTTAAACTGTTAATGATTATAGCCATAGTGTGAAGGTTATTGTTGATATGGGAATAACATAATAAGTGAGGTTGCAGATGGAAAGGCAGAATAAGATTAAAGGCATAGTATTAGTCATGGGGGCATCTAGTATTTTTGGATTGATGCCATTGTTTGCTAGAATTGGCATTAATAATGGCTTGAATACCATTACCATTGTCATGTTTAGAAGTTTATTTGCTATGATGATTCTGGGTGTTTATATGAGACAGAAAAAAATGTCCATCAGGGTGGAAAAAAAGTACTGGAAAGACTTATTTATGGTGAGTACTTTTGGTTATGGTCTCATGGTATTGACCCTCTTCTACTCCTATCTGTACATGCCAACAGGTATTGCAACCACCATCCATTTTGTATATCCAGCCGTGGTCTTATTAGGCTGTGTGACTATTTATAAAGAAAAACTCACCATTGAAAAATTGCTGGCAGTGGTGGCGGCATTAGTAGGGATTTATCTATTGTCTGTAGATGATACTGGTTTTTCATTGCATCCTTGGGGTTTTTTTCTAGCCTTTATTTCAGGTGTTTTATATGCCTATTATATTTTAAAGGTATCTTATAGTACAATTAGGGAAATGAATGCCTATAAACTCGTTTTTTATATTTCAATGTTTAATTTCATTTATTTTTTTATTACAGCATTGTTGACAAACCAACTATCCATGCAAGTGACTTGGATAGGCTATTTGGATATGGTGGTATTAGCGGTGTGTTCCGTTTTAGCAATGGCTGCCTTTAAGACGGGATTGACTTATATTACTTCTTGGTCGGGTGCGATATTGAGTTCTTTTGAGCCAGTAACAAGTATTATTATAGGTGTGATATTATTTAATGAATCTTTTCAAGGTCGAAATATGGCAGGATCCCTGATTATTATCATTGCAGTGGTGTATATTGCTTGGATTGAAAAGAAAAGTTCAGCCATTTCTATTCAACAAGAAGCTGAAGTCGTAAATTAATGAAAGAGTTCTTTTTAGAAAAGCCCTTATGGTGTATAATTAAAATGAT
>SKID01000155.1 GCA_007116605.1 Tissierellia bacterium | reverse complement strand
TTAATCGGTTATCAGTAGGACTATTGGATTCATGTGGCGTTTTAGAGGCCACCTAAGTGTTGTAGACTTGTATCCATGAAATTTACAAGACTTATCTACCTCACTAATAAGTAGGCTCTTAACACTGTTAGTCATTGGACAAACTAGCTTATACAATTTTTCTAGCTGATTTGTCTTGATTGACTACTACATCCATATTTCTTGTTGCGACTACGTCAATCCCAGTGCCTAAAATATCTTTAATAATCACTTGACCCACCTGGATTGGTGCCGAGACTTCCATCCTATTAATGTGTGCCATGGCTTCAAACAATTTCCCTTTAGGGATGGCACCTTTAGTAGCTACTGGTAACCGATTAAGTCTTGCATTTCTTATTTTCACAGTTGATGTCAAAACACGTGTAGGATTAGTCATCTCTTCAATACCATAAGCTTTGCCTCTCTTGCATTTGTTTCCCTTCACATCATACCCGTCTAGCAAATCTTGGTCTTTTGCAACAGTCATTTGACAGCCCATAGGACATGCAATGCATATCATTTCTTTACTTTCCATCTCTATACCTCCCTTGTTACAAGTTCCATACTTATTTCTTTTACATTAGATAAATCAATTGTTCGCATATCTAGCTTAAAATTCTCCATTTCCCCAGGAGCCACATGTCTTTTATTTATTTTTTGAATGATTTTTCCATCCATTTTTGCTACTAATTGAACTTGATGATAGACATTGTCTACTCTCATCATTAATTCTACAAACTCTTGATCGTTTTCTTTTCGAATAAATTGAGGGACTACATATCGAACACCATGACAACCTTTCATAGAGATACTTCCTTGCTTGCCAATGGTTTTTTGATTAATATAGTGTGCTGCACCTCTGCCTGCTTTCCGACTCTCTTCTGTCACCCAATCCACTAAATCATGAACATGCACCACATTTCCACAAGCAAAAATACCTTCAACAGAAGTCTCCATAGATTCATTAACAATAGGACCTCCTGTGATGCTATCTAGTTGAACCCCTGCAGATTTAGATAACTCATTTTCTGGTATTAAGCCAACAGACAGTAGCAATGTATCACATTCAAACTTCTTTTTAGTCTTTTCTATAGGTTTGTATTTATCGTCCACTTGCGCAATCGTTACTGAAGTCACACGATCTTTTCCTTCTATATCTACCACTGTATGACTTAAATATAGAGGAATATCATAGTCATCTAAACATTGAACAATGTTTCGATTTAATCCTCCTGAATACGGCATTAACTCTGTCACTGCTAAAACTGTTGCACCTTCTAAAGTTAATCTTCTTGCCATGATAAGTCCGATATCGCCAGACCCTAATATGACCACTCTTTTTCCTGTCATATAGCCTTCCATGTTAACAAATCTTTGAGCCATTCCTGCTGTCATCACACCTGCAGGTCTTGAGCCTGGTATTCTGATTGCACCTCTTGTTCTTTCTCGACAGCCCATTGCTAAAATCACTGCCTGGGCATTGATTTCCATCAATCCATCGGTAGAATTCATTGCAACCACTTTTTTATTTTTTGAAACTTCTAATACCATCGTGTCTAATTTATAATCAATGCCCATAGCTTTTAGTTCTGCTATAAATCTTTGAGCATATTCAGGTCCAGTTAATTCTTCTTTAAAAACATGCAAACCAAAACCATTATGAATGCATTGTTGTAATATACCACCCAACTCTTGATCTCTCTCAATCACTAAGATACTATTTACACCTTGCTTTTTAGCTTCAATGGCAGCTGCTAAACCAGCTGGGCCACCTCCAACAACGACTATATCATACTTCATGAATGCAACCTCCTACTCCTATCCCTATTTTGTTTTCCCAGTCAAAATGTAAGAACCTACACCATCTTTGACAATTTCTTCAATCTTTGTACCAAGCTCTCTTGCTAAAATCTCCATTACTCTTGGACCACAAAAACCGCCTTGACACCTACCTGAACCAGGTCTTGCTCTTCTTTTAACACCATCAACTGTCGTTGCTCCCCCACTTCGGTGAATAATATCAACGATTTCTCCCTCGGTAATGTTTTCGCAACGACAAATCACTCGACCAAAGCGTGGATCTTTTTTTATCAATGCTTGCTTTTCTTGGAGACTCAATTCCATGAAATTAATATTGGCTCTTCTATGTGGATTAAAGGATTCTTTGTTCTTTAAAGCTTTATGATTTTTGTCACAATATGCAGTGACTAATTGAACAACATACTCTGCTATAGCAGGTGCTGCAGATAAACCAGGTGAATCAATGGCCGCTACGTTAAAAAATCCCGAACAATCTATCACTTCCTCAATAATAAAATCTTCAGTAGCCACTTTGGCTCTAACGCCACTAAATGAGGTAATGACATTTTGAAAGCTAATCTCCCGAAGGGTTTTTTTAGCATATTCACCAATTGTTGTAAGACCATGGAATGTTGTTTTTGTATCTTCTTTGTTGTCTAGATTTTCGGCTGTAGGACCCAACAATAAATTCCCATGGACAGTAGGGAGAATGACAATCCCTTTACCTGCTTGTGTAGGACAACCAAAGATGACTGTGTTCACTAAGTCCCCTACAGATTTATCAAACAAATTATATTCTCCACGATTTGGAATGATTTCAAAGCTTTTCTCATGAACCATGCCATCAATTGTATCTGCGTGGACACCTGCACAATTAATGACTATATCTCCTTGGTATACATTATCTTTTGTTCTCACCTGAAAACCTGCTACAGTTTTCTGTATGTCCGTAACTTCTTGGTTCAGTTTAAGTTTTACACCATTATCTATGGCATTTTCTGCTAATGCCAGTGCTAGTTCCCAAGGACCTACAATCCCTCCTGTCTTGGCATATAATGCCCCTTTAATGGATGGATTGATGTTTTTTTCTAATGACAATACTTCTTTTCCATCTATTAAATGCAAATCAGGAACACCATTTTCTAAACCTCTCTCATATAGTGTCTTCACTGTTTTCAGTTCATCATCTGTAAAAGCAGTTACAAGTGATCCAATACGTTTGAATGGCACATGAAGTTCCTCACATATTTGGTCATACATGGCATTCCCTTTAACATTTAATTGAGCTTTCAAAGATCCTTTTTTAGCATCATAACCTGCATGAACAATGGCACTATTTGCTTTTGTTGTACCATTAGACAAGTCGTTCTCTTTATCTAACAACAAAATTCTTAGGTCAAATTTTGAGAGTTCTCTTGCTATAAACGTTCCGGTAATACCCGCACCAATGATAATGATATCCCACATGTTGATTCCTCCTAATACTTTCATTTTCTATAATTATCGTTTTTTAGTTTAATTTATACATTTTATAAATGAAAAAAAGCAGTGTCACTAAACCTATTTTCACAGGTTTGGTACACGGCTCTCCTATTCTCGACTAAAATATTCTATTGATGTATCTGTTCACAGTTCATTATAACATA
>SKID01000200.1 GCA_007116605.1 Tissierellia bacterium | reverse complement strand
ATTTTAAGTTTTTATACCAGTTACAAAAACGGAAATTTTTAAGAGGTGAAAATGATGATTACTTGGCATTAATCATCTTAAGTGATCCAGAAAAATATAAGCAGGACAAAGATTTATTCAAAGAATGGCGAAAAATAATTACCAAAATATTGGCAAATTCTCTTCGTAAAGGAGATGTGTTTACTTTCTGGAATGATACCCAAGCCTTAGCCCTCCTACACGATGTAAGACCAGAAGGATTGGAGATTATAGAGAATCGAGTTAAGAGACAGGCGTACACCTTGAGTAATAAAAACTTTATGCATGTTACCGTTAAGTTTAAAAATTTGAGTGCTGAGAGCTAAATAGCTTATGAGTAGCAGGACTGGAGACAGTCTTGTTTTTTTATTTTTGTTCTTATAAACATAGCTATCTAGCACATCTAAAATTCTAACTTCCTACCGGTCAAAATGAAAAACTTAGCAATTTGAGTCAACGAATAAAAAAGGAGCATTTTCTCTTTGTGTAATTAAAATGTAATTTCACTCCTCTATAATCAGATTAAGTCACTAACTGCAGATAACTGCAAATAAATAGATATTTTACAAGGAGGGACTACAATGAACAAGCGGAAAATAGTATCATTAATCATGACATTTCTTCTGATATTAGGAAGTATGACCTATGCGTTTGGATTTACAGCATCACCAGTTCAAAATGATACAGGAAGCAGTCATAACTTAGGCCATGACGGATATACCGAGTATATAAGTGGTACCCCAGTCATAGGAACCGAGTATTTTGTAAAAGATGACAATCCAAATGGAAACGCAATTAATTTTTTAAACTTAGGATTTGGGTATCAAATAAGATTAGAGTATAATTCTGATAATAAGGCAGTGACACCAACGTTGATAGCACCACCAGAACCACAAGCAATCATCCTTGTGGACTTTATTAGAGTCAAAGCAGCCAATGCATTTATCGACTATTCTGATTTAATACTTGATGGTTCAGAGTTGTTGTTATCAGTGCCTCATCATAGCCAAGATGGTCAGTATCATGGCATATCACACATCTCAATTGCCTATCATTTCGTAGCGATTCAACCACCAGTTGATCCTGACCCAGGTAGTGTACTAGTCACTAAAAATTTAGGCAGTGGCAATGCAGTCCATGAAGGCGTTACCTTCACATTAACAAATAACAATGGATTCATAGCTACAGGAACAACAAATAGCAGTGGACAAATCACATTTTCAGAAGTTCCAGAAGGAACATATACATTAACTGAAAGTATTCCACCTGATTTCACTACCACATACGACAATCAAGTAGTAGTGGTGTCTGGTGAGACAACAGAAGTAAATGTTCGAAACAATATGATTCAAAACACACCAACCACTTATCAGTGGAATGGTAGTACCATTTTTGGATATAAGTATAATCTACAAGAACAAGGATTAGAAGGTTGGACCATTCAATTATGGCAAGATGGAGAAGTTATTCAGAGTACAACGACAAATGCTATCGGATATTATGAATTTACAGGTCTTGCAGAAGGCACGTATATCGTAAGAGAAGTGATGCAAGCGGGTTGGGAATTAGCAGATGAAACAAACTTCCCAATAGAACAAGAAGTTGTGATTAGCAGAACATTCACACAAGAAATATTGAACCTTGAATCCGATAACTACTTAATAGCGGCTATGCCAGATGGGAATATCGCCTTTGTAGCAGAAGGAAGAATAGCCAACAATGCATTATCTGGAGACCATGAAATAAATATTCATACAGCACCTTATGTGGTTCAATCACAAGGAGATCGTGTTTGGGCTAACAACGGAGTTCCAGTACCATTCATAATTTATTGGGATGGCAATACATTAAGCTTTACAGTAGATGGACAAACCATTACTTATGCCACTACAAATAATAATGTAACAGATGTGATGATTCGCACAAGTGCAACAAGACCCGATACAGGTATCATGGTGAACAATTTAAGTTTAAATGGATATATTAATGGCAATTCAGTAGCTGATGGTGATGAAACGGGTAGAGACATCTTGTGGTTAAAAAACTTTGATTTATCAACACCATTCACTTTAGCAGGACAATCCATTATGTACTGGGAAGGCACATCACCTTCTGGTTCTAATTTAGCTTACCAAGTGAAATTTGGATCAGTCCCCTATGAGGGTAGCTATCAAGTGGACTTTATGAATAAGTTAGAGGGAGAAGAACCAGAAATCGGAACACTTACTATTAACAAACAAGTTTTCGTAGATGGTGAAGAAATAACAGACTCAGATGAAGTATTTACATTCACGGTCAATGGTGAAACAGTAACAGCATCAGCAGTACAAGCGGGAGTGATTGATTTACCAATTGGTCAATATACCGTGACAGAAACTGACTCTGGAGATTATACACCTGATGAAGGCACACAGACAGTCGAACTATCAGTAGAAGGTGCAAATGTAACCTTTATTAATAGAATCACAACGATACAACCACCAGTAGATCCACCGCCACTTAATCCACCAACTTCAATATTTACAATGAGTATTGTAAAAACAGCTGATGTAGATACAGTGGAAATAGGAGACACTATCAATTACACCATTACAGTATCCAATACTGGCAATGCCACTTTAACAAATGTGAATGTGGTGGACGAAATGCTAGGACTTAATGAAACGATTGCAATACTTCCAGTAGGCAGTAGCCAAACATTTACAGGAACATTTATTGCACAGACGGTAGGATTATTACCCAACACAGCATCAGCATCAAGTAGTCAAGCACCTTTTGTTACTTCAACTGCAACAGTTAATGTGGTTGAACCTCAAGAAGAAATCGACGTAGAAGACGGCGAGGTACCATTAGGTGTACCAGAAGAAGAAATTGTACCACAAGAAATACTTGAAGAAGAATTTGTGATTGAAATAGAAGTTCCATTAGCCATTCCAGATACAGGCGTTAGTTCACCACTGCTCCTATATGGTGCAGGAGCCTTGCTATCTATGGTAGGTTTCATAAAAAAAAGAAGATAAAATAGACCATAAATAATCAATCAGAAATATCAAAGCGGAGTCCAAAAATGGGCTCCCTTTTTATCAGATGACTAACATTGCTAGTTGCCTATAAAAGTTTTAAGAGATAGTGCCTCCAACTTAGATAGATAACAATTTCTTAAGAGCTTGTACCTTATCTCTTGCCACAGGAATTTTTTGTTTGTAACAATAAAGAAGAACTTCATAGTTATAATCAACGCAAGGAGACAATTTTTGAACATGATTTAAGTTAATTAAATAATTTTTGTGGGTTCTAAAGAAACCATACTTAGATAACTTGCTTTCCCAATCTTTTAAACTACCACGTTCAAAGTACTGATTATTTGCCACATGAAAGAGAATAATCCCATGGTCAACTTCTAGAAACAATACATCATCAACCTTCACAAATGTCAACTCATCATCTTTCCATAAAGGAATAGTAT